>VFKN01000147.1 GCA_009885525.1 Anaerolineaceae bacterium
ATTTGTTTATGATTTGTTTTGGGAGTCATGGCTTTTCCTTTTTCGGTTTTGTCACCTGCAAGGATACCAAGACTCCCCTCTTTTTACACACTTTTCGTTATACCACCAAATAAAAGAGCCCGCTTCGTAAGAAGCGGGCTCTTTTATTCAAAGGGAAAATTACTTGATCGAGTAAGCGATACTGACGTTGACCGAGATGGTCAACTGACCCGGCTGGATCGGCACAGCCGCGTTCGCATCCATCGCGCCGCCGCCGCCCTTGCCGGCCATCATCGGGATGGGGCTGTTGTCATAGAAATTGATGCTCTGAATATCGCCGAGTTTAATTCCAGCGACTTCCGCCAATTCCTGAGCCTGTACCTTCGCATCCGCAACGGCTTTCGCGCGTGCTTCCTTCAAGGCAGCAGATTTATCCGCCACATCAAACTGGATGCTGTTGATACTGTTCGCGCCCGCGCCGACCACTTCGTCGAGCAACTTGCCGAGCCCATCAATCTTGCGCACTGTGACATATACCGTGTTATCCACCATATAAGTCGTCCCGATGATCTTGCCTTCGGGGCTGTATTGCTGCGAAGGATAAATACTGAAGTTCGTTGTGCTGATATCTTTGGGATCAACACCGGCTTTCTTGATCGCGTCCGTGACCGCGCTGGTTTGGGTCGTATTCGTGCTGACCGCATCCGCAGCGGTGGGGGATTCCGTATGCACGCCGATATAAATGTAGGCAATGTCGGGCGTCAAATAGGATTGCCCCACACCGTTCACATTCAACGTGCGGACGACCGGCTGAGCCGCCTGATTGATCGTCGGGCTGCAGGCACTCAATACAAGGGTAAGAGCCAATACTGCAAAAACTAAGAATTTTGTACGCATTTTTATCTCCTGTTTATAGTGTAATAACTTGTCTCTTTCAAGACGATGCATCTTCAAAAAAGTTCCCTTGTATTTTAGTTCAATTACGACTAAAATTTTTGCACAAATGTTCTACGAGAAAAATCATGCCCATTGACTATCAGCAAGTCTACACACAAATCAAAGAGATCGGCGCAGGCGTTACAGAAAGAAAAAAGAAGAAAGAAGATGCGCAAGCCCTCGCCCGCGAATATCTTGCCTATTACGATTCTCTTTTGGATGAACTCCACGCCAAAGTGGATTCTGCCCGCCAGATGGATTCCAACACCCGCTGCGCCTCCCCGCTGACCGAGTCGCTCGCGTCCTCCTTCCCACCGATTGACTCACCCGCGCAAGTAACTCTCATCGCCGCGGATGGCTCGCAGATCAACCCCGATCGGCACGCCGCGCAGCAATATTTTGTGGTCAATGTAGGCTCCATCGTCATGCAGGTCGGCTCAGGCAACACCCCCGAAGTTTTCACCGACACCAAACTTCACCTGCTTGATGAATTTGACGATCACTTCTTTAGCGAAAGTCAGGTCGCATTACAGCGCGACATTGCCGAACGCAAAAAATTATTGGAGATCGCCAAAAACTATTCGGGCACAGTCATCGCGCTCACCGAAGGTCAACTGGAATTATGGGGCGCAACCGATCCAGACAATGACCGCGATTTTCAAAAAAGCCTGCTCGATTATTTAAACTCGCTCAAAGAATTGGAAAAGCGAAGAATAATCACCTCCGGCTACGTGGATAAGCCCGGCGCAAATTGGGTCATAAGATTACTGGAAATCGCCAGCGCGCCAGCCGACTTGAAAGAATTAAAAAAATATCATCCCTTACGCGGCGCAACCGACTACTGGTTATTCAGCACAATTCTTGGCAAACATCAACGCTCCGCGATTTTTGCGCTCAAAGCCAAAACAGCCGAAAAATATCAAGACTCACTTGCCATCCATTTTTTCTACCTCAATGTCGGCGATGAGAAAAAACCAAAAATCGCCCGCGTGGATATTCCCCTCTGGGTCGTGAATGATGCGCAAGCCCTAAATGATTTACACGCCGCACTAATTGCCCAATCCCAAATTATGGGTGACGTTGCGCCGTTTCCATACCTGCTGCATCGTGCCCATGAAATCGCAGTCGTCTCACACCGCGAAAAAGATCAAATTGACCAAATGCTCAACCTCGCCATCCGCAGCAGCGGCGGCGAAGTTGGCGAAATCTCAGGTAAACAATCCGCCAAGAATTTGGCGGGGAGAAACAAAAGATAATGCGACATTAATGTCGCGCTACTTAAAAGGAATCACTCACGACCAAACAAATCGAAGTCGGACTTTTACTATGAGCAGGCATAACCGGCTTCATTACTGGTAGCCTACCCTGCAATAATTTATAAACGAGGTGAAATATGACAGTTAAAAGTAAATCAAACGGATGTGTTAGTGTGATCATGGGCATACTCATGATCCTCTTTGGAATCGGAGCGGGACTTTATAGTCTGTATAGCGGCTACAATAGCGCCAACCTTTTTTTGAACGGCAGCCAGGTCAATGCTGTGGTGACAGATATGGTTTTAGGAAAATCAGAGAATAATCACACACCGTCTTCACCAGTCTTTGAATACATAATCAATGGAAAGACTTATAAGTACGAAAGCGGATATGAGTCCTACCCGCCGCGATATAAAATTGGCGATCACGCGACTTTGATCTACGATCTGCAAAACCCACAGAATGCCAAGGAAAATATTTTTTTGGAATTGTGGCTGTTACCCATGATTATGTGTCCGGCTTCCATTGTAAGTATTTTCGCGGCTATCATGATCATGGTCTTGGGCAGGCGAACACAATAAGAAAATATACTGGAGATGAACTATATGTCTAACTCAATCGAAATCGGACGCTTACTGAGCGCGGGCACAACCGGGTTCATCGCCGGCTGCCGCGTCTCGCAATTGACCGTGCCGGCCTTTGGCGCCCTCGTGCGCGCGCCGCTCGGTGAAGGCTATCAAGTCTATGGCCTCATCCACGACATTCACATTGACGATGACGGGCTGGTGCGCCAACTCGTCACCGCGGATCATGTCAGCGACGAAGTGATGCGCGACAACCGCGAGCGCCGCATCGTCCCCGTGGAAATGTCCGTTCTGGCGGTCGGATTCGAGCAGGATGGAAAAATCCATCATCTGCTTCCGCCGCGCCCGCCGCTGAGTTTGGATGTCATCTATTTATGCGAAGACAAAGACCTCGCGCGTTTCACCTCCGCGGGCAGGTTCGGATATTTCCGTCACATTTTGGGCAGCCAGGAAATTCCCGTGGGCGAAGTATTGGCGGCACACCTCGAACAGGCGAGCAAAGCACATGGCGCAGATAGTGGAAAGTGGAAAGAGAAAGCCGTGCATGAACTCATCACCCTGCTGCGCGACGATTATCCAACGCTCATGTCCGTCCTCGGCGCGCTGAGCGAAATTGCATAAAGATATTTGCTACCGTACATTTTCCTCGTAAAAAACGCTAAAGGTCTTTCTCGTTAATCGGGATTTTGCGAAGACAAAGCAGACCTTTAGGGTTTACGTGTACGGTAGAGAATAAAGATATAAAAGAAGAAAGAGGAAAGATTTTTTTCTTTCCTCTTTCTTCTTTCTTCTTTTATTTACCCCACAACTTCTTCGCCAACTCCACTACTTCTTTACACTGGCTTTCAGATAAATCAACGAACGGGGAATTTTCCACAACGGTATCGCGGTTCTCCACGATCAGCACGCGCGCATCTTCGCTGAAAGTATGCGAGTGCCACGCATTTCCCTTCACGTTATACAGTTTATATAATTCCATATCCACCGCGTGGATTTTTGTCACGCTTTCCCCGCCTTCACCGATAAACAAAATACAGCGGCCTTTCATCAACACAAAGACCTCGTCGGTCTCGGTGTGTTTCTGCACGCGGTTGATCTTCTCGGGCAAAAGGTCAGGCGTGTAATTCATCAATGCCACGCGCCAGGCTTGATAATCGACCAGCGGCATATAATCTGCGCCGGTATGTTCGCGGACTTCGATCAGAGATTCGAGAGGTGTTTCCATGTGTTTCTCCAATTAAATTTTTTGTAATGAATAACTCACGTGATTCCCTGAAGCGGTAGCGAAGGGTTTCTAAAACAACCGTAGAGGTTCTTCGCTTCGCTCAGAACGACACTGTATAAGGTGACTGAATAAGATCGCTGATAAACTGCCAGCGTTTTGTCTTTGTGTAATCGCCATCTTGTGGATAAAAATAAGGCGCATAATCTGACCAGTTATCCGCGATTTTATAAATTGGGTCTTTGCTGCCGTTGGGCAAAAGATAGCGTTCAATTCTGCCATGTGCGGTGCGTGAGAGAATATTATTGCGACCCCAGCCGCAATACATTACAACAGATTCTGCAAAATCCTCTTTACGGTTGAAATTCCAATTCGAGCCGCTGGGCTTATCGTCGTAGAAATATCCCGCTTTGTTGACGCCGGGTTTTCTGCCGTAATAACCGGGCTTTTGTTCAGCGCCGAGTAAACCGGCATCCCAATCGGTGGGCGACAGTCTTTTTGCGAGGGATAATTTCGAGTCGGTGAAGCCACCCGTGTGTTGTTCCAATTTGGCGGATAGATTCCAGTTGTGTTTTGCATCCCAGACATGCGCCATTTCATGCAGCAGCGACCACGCGCTAATCGGCGCATTTGCGCTTAACTGAATGCGGTCTTTATATGCGAGGCCTAGTTTTCCACCTATATCTGTTCTTTCAATTAATACATCCCCGATCTTAAGTTTGAGGTTTTCGCTTCCGCCAAACACATCCGCAAAAAGTGTGAGTGTATGCTGCAGGTCATCGAGTTCGTTGGACAGCCAGTTCTTTTGCTGCTCGATGCGGATTTTGAAATCTGTTTGCAGCCGCGCGAATTTTTCATGAGTGGATGAATGTGTATCCATATTTATCAGGTTGTATCATGGTCAATTGTCCGCGGTCTGCGGTCGTTAAATAATTTCCAATTTTGCCAGCGATGCGGCTAAACGTTTAAGCCCAACAGATTTGAATTCGATGACAACGATCTCATCGCCATCTTGTATTTTACTTTCCTGCACCGTGCCTTCGCCCCATGATGGATGTTTGATGCGGTCTCCGGATTTGAATTTATTCTGGAGAATAGGAGCAGATCGCGGCGGAGGGGGCAGAATCCAATCTAAAAGTAAAGAAGAACTTCGGGAGCGGGAAGAACTCGAACTGCGTCCTGTCCGCGATTTTTCGGCAAGCAGATCCGTTGGAATGTCATTCAAAAAACGCGAGGGTTCAGACACTTCCGGCGCACCGTGTCCGCCGCGTTGAATAGCGCGGATTAAATACAGCCGGTCTTTTGCGCGGGTGATGCCCACGTAAAACAGGCGGCGTTCTTCTTCCATTTGCGCGGGGTCATCGAATGAACGGCTGTGCGGAATGATGCCATCATCCATGCCGACGATGAAGACCGCGCCGAACTCAAGTCCCTTCGCGGCGTGGAGCGTGAGCAGCGTGGGCGCGTTCGCATCGGTGATGGTGTCCTGATCGGCGACAAGCGCAATATTTTCGAGGAACTCATCCATCGTGCGCGTGGAGAATTCCTCTGCGAGGCGGCGCAACTCCTGCACGTTATCCCAGCGGTCTTTGCTTTCTTCCGAGTCATCTTCGATGATGAAATCCTTGTAGTTGATGTCTCTTACGATCCGATCAAAAAGTTCGGGTACGGTATATGTCGCCGAGAGCGCGAGCCAATCCGCGAACATGCCGCCAAAATCTGCAAGCGGAAGCGCTGCGCGGCCCGTGAAGGATTTGTAATACGGAGACTCCGCGCCGCGCGAAAGATCGAGCAGCACCGCACCCGGAGAGAGTTGAACCTGTTGCGCGACCAGATACAGCGTGGTAAGAGTCTTCTCTCCGATCCCGCGCGGCGGCACGTTGATGATACGGCTCAACGCGGCTTCATCGGCGGGATTATGCACGAGGCGCATAAACGCGATCATATCCTTCACTTCACGGCGTCCATAAAATCGCTGCGCGCCGACAAGCCGATACGGAAGGCGTGCCTTCAAAAATGCTTCTTCCATTAAACGCGACATGGCGTTGGTGCGATACATCACCGCGCATTCGCCCGGCTCAAATTCTTTGGCAGCCACAAGTTGCGCAATGTTATCTACGACAAACGCAGCTTCATCATAATCATTGTAGGCTTCGTGGAAATATATTTTTTCGCCTGCGCCGCGATCGCTGAATAGTTTTTTCTTGCGGCGATTCTGCGCGCGGTCGATCACGCCCATGGCCGCATCGAGAATATTTTGGCGGGAGCGATAATTCTCTTCGAGCAAGATAACTTGCGTATCAGGGAAATCCTGCTCAAAGCGCTGCACGTTACGATAATCCGCGCCGCGCCAACCGTACACGCTCTGGTCAGGATCTCCCACGCAAAAAATATTCTTATGATGCGAAGCGAGATGTTTTACCAGCGTATATTGCGCCATGTTGGTATCTTGAAACTCGTCCACCAATACATGTCTGAATCGCTGCGCGTATTTATCGCGCACGCTGGGATTTTCCTCCAGCAGGCGTGCGGTGTAAACGAGCAGGTCGTCAAAATCAACGGCGTTGCTGGCGATTAATCTTTTTTGATATTCGGTGTAAACGCGCTTGACAACTTCATCGCGATAGGTGTTGATGAGGTAATCATCGGGCATGATCAATTCATTTTTTGCGCTCGAGATCGCGGCGTGGATGCTCTGCGCGCGATACAACTTGTCGTTCAAATTGAATTCCTTGATGATCGTCTTGACGATACGCAGCTGGTCATCTGAATCAAAAATAACGAAATTGGATTGCACCGGAAGAAAATCCGTTTCGCGCCTGAGAATGCGCGAACAAATCGAGTGGAATGTGCCGAGCATGATGCCATCGGTGGCTTGCTCGTTCAGCATTGCCTTCACGCGCTGATCCATTTCCTTCGCGGCTTTATTGGTGAATGTGACAGCAAGAATCTGCCACGGGCGGACTCCCTCGGAGGCGATCAAGTACGCAACGCGCTGAGTCAATACGCGCGTCTTTCCAGAGCCTGGCCCGGCGATGACCAGCACAGCTCCATCAGGGGCGGTGACCGCTTTGCGTTGTTGGGGGTTGAGTTTGTTTAGGAAGTCCATAGGGAAAGGATGAAGGATGAATTATGAAGGATGAATGAAGATAATTTGTCCCGCCGGATTTTACGCCTGCGGGACTTGTTTACGTGTCTACTTGTGTACTTGTTTACTTTTGATTACTTCAATTCTGACGTACAATGCGCGCAGCGTGTGGCTTTGATCGGGATGACGCTCAAGCAATGCGGGCATTCCTTGGTGATAAATTCTGTAGGCGCGGCGGGCGGCGGGGTCTTCTTCGTGGCATTCATGGCTTTAATGATCAGGAAGATCACAAGAGCAACGAGCAAAAAGTCCACAATAGTTTGCACAAACGTGCCCCATTTGACAACCGCAGAACCAACCGTAAAGGATAATTCTGCAAAGTTGACTCCACCCATGACCACACCAACCAACGGCATGATGATGTCATTGACCAATGAGCCGACGATCTTCCCAAACGCGCCGCCGATGATGACCGCAACGGCAAGGTCCAACACATTGCCGTGCATAACGAAATCTTTGAATTCTTTGAGCATAAGTTCCTCCGTGAATGGATAGTGAAAACCCTAAAGGTTTTTTTATTAAACACAAACTCGGTATTTCAGCGAGACCTTTAGGGTTTGCTTTATATTGACGCAAATAGATTCTATGTGAGGTAATGAAGATTGTCAACGAGGAAACCCATCCTATGCTAAAATAGATGTATTGGAGTTGCCCTATGTCAGATATGATTGAAGTTGTCATTGATAGTATCCGCGTGCATTTAATGGCGCCACAACGTGTCATTGTTCTCAAGCAAACAAACGCAGACCGCTTCCTGACCATTTGGGTCGGTCCCTACGAAGCAGAAGCGATCACCGTTGCGTTGCAGGAAGTGGAAGTCGCACGCCCGCTCACCCATGATTTAATCAAAAATATTTTTGGCGCGTTCAATGCGCGCATCACGCGCATCGAGATCGTTCGATTGAAGGATGAAATCTTCTTCGGCAACATCGTCGCCGAAGTGGATGGGCGCGAAGTCCACATCGATTCACGCCCGTCCGATGCGATCGCGATTGCCGTGCGCGCGCATGTGCCAATCCTCGTTCATTCCACTGTTATGGAAGAAGCGGGCAGATCGCCCGAGCAAGACATACCCGTAGTAAGCGCTCCGATCAAAAAAGCCCCACCGGTCCCGCTAACCGATGAAGGCAACGATAGATTATCCGTCTTCAAAGATTTTCTAGATAAACTGGATCTTGACAGCCCCGATAAAAACAAGCCCGCGTAAATCACGCGCAGTCCAAAGTCTCCTGACTTTGGACTGCACCTCCAACGACGGGAGTCTTTGGACTCCGAATTCAAAAAAATCAATGACAGATTCCTTCCCCCAAGAACCTCCCTACGGGGATGATCAATCCGCCCCAGCCAGCCCCGCCTCATCGATGGTTCCGCATAACCGCGAAGCCGAAGAGGCAGTTGTAGGGGCGGTATTGATTAATCCCGAAGCCTATTACGATGTTGCTCAATTCCTCGACGCGGAGGATTTTTACATCCACCGCAACCAATGGATTTGGAGCGCATTTGTGCGCCTGCACGAACAGCGCATCCCCGTTGACCTGCTCACCCTTTCCGAAGAACTCGACCGCAACAATCAGCTTGCCGAAGTCGGCGGCTCGGCGTACCTCACCTCTTTAATTAATCAAGTCCCATCCTCGCTCAACGCGGAGTCTTATGGGCACATCGTTGAGGGGCATTCCGTTCGCCGCAAGATGATCGCCGCCGCGAATAAGATCGCGTCAATCGCTTACAACGAATCATCTTCGGTTGAAGAAGTCATGAACGAAGCGGAGAAGGCTGTCTTCAACGTCAGCGAACGCCGCCTCAAACATGATCTTCTGCCGATCTCAAAAGTGTTGAGCGATTACTATGACCGCGTGGATGAACTCGCGAAACGTCCCGAAGAAATTCACGGCGTCCCAACGGGTTTCATCGACCTCGACAAAATGCTCGGCGGCCTACAGGCTTCGGATTTGCTCATCATCGCAGGCCGCCCGGGACAAGGCAAAACAGCGTTCCTGCTTTCCATTGCGAAAAATGCCGCGCTGACTCATAAAAAACACGTCGCCATCTTCTCATTGGAAATGTCCAACGAGCAGGTCGTGCAGCGTTTGATCGCACAGACGACAGAAATTTCATCGCAGCGTTTGCGTAACGGCAAATTAAATGAGAATGAATGGCCGCTTTTTACGCATGCCATTGAAGTCCTTTCTGATACACATATTTATCTCGATGATACACCCGCCATTACGCCATTGCAGCTGCGCACCAAATGCCGCCGCCTGCACATGGAATACGGCATTGATCTAATCATCATTGACTATTTGCAATTGATGGGCGGCGACACACGCAACGACAACCGCGTGCAGGAAGTCTCGCACATCTCGCGCAGTTTGAAAGTGCTCGCGCGCGAATTGAACGTCCCCGTGTTGACCGCCGCGCAGTTATCCCGTGCGGTGGAACAGCGCACCGATAAACGCCCTGTACTTTCTGATTTACGCGAATCGGGCTCACTCGAACAGGATGCCGATATCGTCATGTTTATTTATCGCCCGGATGAATATGAAAGCGGCTCAGATAAACCGAACATCACAAAAATTGTTGTTTCGAAACATCGTAACGGATCTACTGGTGACATTGACCTGATCTTCCGCGGCGAATTAACCAGGTTCGAAAACGCCACAACAACCTCATTCAATCCGAATCAATGATATTGCATTAAATAAAATGACAACTTTCAACGGATTCACATCTTCTGAAACATTCTCTCAAATTCCAAATTCTTTATTTCGCATGTTGAATGAAATTGACGACATCGCGGAATTAAAAGTGACGCTCTACGCCATCTGGCGCATCGAGCATATTGAGGGACATTTCCGCGCGCTGTGTCAGACCGACTTTGAGTCAGATGCGCTGGGATTAAATCCGCAGGAGATTCAAATCGGGTTGGAGAAAGCAATCGAGCGTGGCACACTCATCGTATCCTCCCACGAAGCGGATACTTTTTACTTCCTCAACTCGCCGCGCGGGAGACTCGCCGCGGAGGCATTCGCAAAAGGTCAGTGGCGCGAATCGGCGCGGATCATGTCAGCGCCGTTCGCGCTCGCGCGTAAATCAAATATATTTAAGTTGTACGAAGAGAACATTGGCGCGCTCACACCTTTATTATCAGATATGCTGCACGAAGCCGAGAAAAATTTTCCGGGCGAATGGTTTGAAGAAGCGTTTTCAATTGCTGTCAGCAAAAATATTCGCAACTGGAAATATGTGGAAGCGATCCTGACGCGCTGGAAGGAAAAAGGCAAAGATGAAAGAAAAAATAACCAAGACATTGTCAAAGATGCAAAACGATACTCCGACAGCGAATTCTCGGATTTTTTCAACCGAGACTGAGCATGTGGTCAAACCGCTTGGAGACCTAAACTGCCCGCACTGCAAAGGCGTGGGTTATGTTCGTTATGATGTGCCGGTAGGACACGAAAAATTCGGCAAGATCGATTCGTGCGTTTGCCGCGCAAAAGATGTAGCGGACAGCGCACGCAGTCGTTTGTTTGCATTAAGCAATCTGGATCGTTTAACCCATTTGCGTTTTGAGAATTTCAAAGCATCGGGAAATGAAAAAGCAAAATTCATGACCCCGCAGGAAAAAGAGAATTTGCATAAAGCCTTTGAGGCTTGCGAGGAGTTCTCACGGCTCAAAAAAGGCTGGGTTCTGCTCGAAGGCGGATACGGCTGCGGCAAGACACATCTCGCGGCGGCAATTGCAAATGAAGCAGTCAGCAAGGGCACGCCCACGCTTTTTATCACCGTGCCTGATTTGCTCGATTCTTTGCGCTTCGCATACGGTGATCCTGAAACAACTTTTGAGCAGCGCTTTGATGAAATTCGCAGCGCAGATTTATTAATCCTCGACGATTTTGGCACGCAGAACGCGACCAACTGGGCTCAGGAAAAATTATTTCAAATTATCAATTACCGTTACATCAATAAATTGGCGACGGTCATCACCACCAATTTGATGCTTGATGAAATCGAAGGTCGTATCCGCTCGCGTTTGCAGGATGATGAATTTGTAAAATATATCAAGATGTCCGCGCCGGATTACCGCCGACCCGAAGAGACCAGTAATCCCGGCATCTCCATGTTGTCACTGCCTGAAATGAAGAACATGACCTTCAAGACATTTCAAATGCGCGATGATGAGATCGGCAAGGAAGCGATCACAACGGTCACAACAGAGAAGCAGGACAAGTTCGGAAATAAATATAAAGACAAAGAGATCACGCGCGTCAAAGTAACGAAGGAAGATGTCAAAACTTTGCATGAAGCCTTCAGCGCGGCCGCGCGTTTTTCTGAAGAACCTGAAGGCTGGCTGGTATTGCTGGGACAATCCTTCTGCGGCAAGACTCACCTCGCGGCGGCGATCGGCAACTATCGCGTGGCACTCGGCGGGCAGGCATTACTCGTGGAAGTTTCCGCGCTGCTCGATTATTTGCGCCAGACATTTCGCCCCAGTTCGGAAGTCCCATTTGACCGGCGCTTCAACGAGATTCGCACCACGCCGTTGTTGATTCTTGATGACTTGAAGGAAAGCGGCGCGAGTTCCGTTTGGGCCGAGGATAAACTCTACAGCGTTTTGAATTATCGCTACAACGCGCATCTGCCCACGGTGATCACATCCACCATGCGGTCGGAGTCGTTCGCGCTCAGCTATCCAAATTTGTGGAATAAATTATTAGACCCGTCAATGAGTGAAATCCGCGTGATTAATATGCCGCCTTATCGCCGTGTGATGAAAACGAGTAAACCGAGTCCGCATAAGAAGAAGTAGTTTAACTCTGGAGTACGGGAGCTTGTCCCCGCACTCTCGGACGGCAAGCCGTCCGATTCCAGAATAAGGAGCCCCCATGAAAAGTCGCTTTACTGGTGTTGTAATCGGACAGATCATTGGCTTGGTGATCGTGTGCATGGTATCCACATTTATTGCATTGGTTTCATTTGGGGGAATTGCCGGCGTTGCGATGGCATCCAAATCCGAGCAGATATTTCAATATGCTGCGCCGCTGACCTGTCCCAACGGGACGGTAAAATACGAAGAATATACCGCCTCGTACAACAAACCCGGCGAGAAAAACTTCAATGTAACATGTGTCGCCTCGGATGGAACGAGCACCGATATCACCCTCGCATCCATTGGATATTCGCTTTTGGGGTTTTACCTCGCTTGCCTCCTGCCTTTATGTATCCCCGGCGGGTTGCTGGCGATCATTGTGCCGCTCTTCTTTTTGCGCGGACGTAAAGTCGATTCACCAAGTGCCATCGAAATTCTGTAGCACCTACCAAATTGGACGATTCGTCCCTTATTTGTGATGACTAATATTTATCAAAAATGTGATAAATATCTTGTCAATTTACGAAGGCACATGTTAGAATTTTCTCAATAAAACAACCTGAACATCAGGTTGTTTTTCATTCCCAATTTACATGAGGTAAAACATGCTCCCCTCTTATTTACTCTCCCTGCGCGAAGGACTCGAGGCCGCACTCATCATCGGCATCGTGCTCGGCGCACTGCGCAAGATCCGCCGCACAGACCTTGCCCCGGCACTCTGGCTTGGCACATTAAGCGCCATAAGCGTCAGTATTTTAGCCGCCGTGTTACTTACTCTTTTTGGATTAAACCTCGAAGGTGATGCTGAAAAGATATACGAAGGCATCACCATGTTCCTCGCCGCTGGCATCCTGACATGGATGATCTTCTGGATGAGCAAACAGGCACGCAACATGAAAAGCGAGTTGGAAGACGGAGTGAACAAAGCCGCTGCATCTACAGGTAAGTCATCCATTTTCTGGCTGGCATTTATCGCTGTGGTACGCGAAGGCATCGAACTCGCACTCTTCCTGACCGCCGCATTTTTCGCAGGTAACAATGAAAGCGTCAGCATCAACACCATCCAAACGCTCGCGGGTGTTGTGCTTGGGTTGGGCACAGCTATTTTGCTCGGCTGGTCATTACTCGCCAGCACTGCCCGCCTTGACCTGCGGCGCTTCTTTCAGATCACAGGGTTATTGCTCATCCTCTTTGCAGCGGGGCTGGTCGCGCACGGCATTCATGAATTCAACGAGATCAACTGGATTCCCGCCATCATCGAACACGTTTGGGATATGAACTCATTTGTGGATGAAAACTCCGTGGTAGGTTTATTACTCAAGACACTTTTTGGCTATAACGGCAATCCGTCCCTCACAGAAATGATCGGCTATTTTTCCTATATCGCCGTCGTTGCCGGATTGTTCAATTACGGCGCCATCAAAAACGACACAAAAGTCAACCAGCCTCAGGCGTAAACTCACCTTTACAAAAACAGGCTTTGAATCAAATGTGATTCAAAGCCTGTTTTTCGTTATACTATACCCATGAACCAATATCCCATCCCCGATTTTTTTGACCCCGCCCGCGTCGGTGAAATTTGGAAAGTCGATTACGCCGCCCGCGCAGAAGCCGCCCGCGAATACGCGCGTCAACACGCCCTCAAATCTGCTGCTGCTTCAGCGGAGAGAATCTCCCTGCTGATCATTGACGCACAAAACACATTCTGCCTGCCCAACTTTGAGCTCTTCGTCGGCGGGCGCAGCGGAAATGGCGCAGTGGAAGATAATATCCGCTTGTGTGAATTCATCTATCGCAACATCGGCAACATCACGCACATCACCGCGACGATGGATACGCACACCACACACCAGATATTTCACCCCATCTTCTTTGTGGATAAAGACGGCAATCACCCCGCACCCTATACCGACATTCATGCGAGCGAGTTACGCGATAACAAATGGAAATTCAACCCCGCGCTTTCATCGCAATTCAGCGTCGCGCCTGAATACGGCCAGCAGATGATGCTCCATTATGCCGAAGCGCTGGAGAAAAAAGGAAAATACGCGCTGACCATTTGGCCTTATCACGCCATGCTCGGCGGTATCGGACACGCACTTGTACCCGCGCTGGAAGAAGCCATCTTCTTTCATTCCATTGCAAGAAATTCACAGCCCGAGTTTGAACTCAAAGGCGATAACCCTTTCACCGAACATTATTCCGTGATCGGCCCCGAAGTGTTGATCGGCCCCATGGGCGAAGCACTCGGCGCACGCGACATGAAATTCATCCAGCAATTACAGGGAACGGATCGACTATACATTGCAGGCCAAGCCAAGAGTCACTGTGTTGCATCAACAGTTTCTGATTTGCTTGAAGACATTAACGCCACAGACCCGGAACTTGCAAAGAAAGTTTATCTATTGGAAGACTGCTCCTCGCCCGTGGTCGTACCCGGGGTTGTTGATCATACCGACGCGGCGAATGAAGCGTACCAGCGATTTGCATCCGCAGGGATGAAGATCGTAAAATCCACAGACGCTATTTAATTTTTACAGGTATACAAGGCAGAGCCCATGTCCATTTTTGACGGTAAAAGACTCACGAACGAAACATTCAAGCTCGACATCGAGCGTATGCGCCGCGGCTGGTATTCGGATAAATATTTCGAGAACATCAACCGCATGTTGATTGCATTATCAAAAGAAGGCTACTCCTATTCTGGAGACTTTCATAATTTGCCGCAAAGTATTTCAGCCGAAAATATTTCCGTGGGCGATATCGAAGTGGAGATGCAATGGTTCACGCGCCGCATGGGTAAGACCACCATCGTCGGCGTGGATAAATCCCTCGCCATGCTCAAGCATTGCACCGGTTATTTCGACGGCGATACATTCATCGACACATCCGACAATCTCGAAGTATGGGCGGCGCATGACGGCACCACCGTCAAATATGAAGGCGACCCAAAGAAGATTCAACCCGTCATCAAAGTGCGCGGGCGTTATCGTGATTTCGCGCTGCTGGAGACTCCCACGCTGGGCATCCTCACACGCTCAAGCCGCGTGGCGACGAATGTGTATGAAACCTTTGTGGCTTCACAGGGCAAGCCCGTCCTTTTTTTCCCCGCCCGTTTTGATGTGCATGAAGTCCAAGCCGCCGATGGTTACGCCTACAACATCGCGCTGCAAAGATTTAATAAAGATCACGCGCATGATCTCGGCGCATTTGTCTCCACCGATGCGCAGGGCGATTGGTGGGGCGGCGCGGGCGGCGGGACAGTCGCGCACGCGGCAATCGCATCTTTCCTCGGTGACACCGCCGAAGCGATGATGGAGTTCTCGCGAATTCTGCCCGCCAGAATTCCGCGCATTGCATTAGTGGATTTCAATAACGACTCAGTCCGTGATACGCTGCGCGTGCTGGATGCGATGTTTGCGAAATACCGCGAATTGATCGACGGCGGCAACAAAAGTGAAGCCGAGAAATATAAATTATATGGCGTGCGTTTGGATACAGGCGGAAACCTGCGCGACGTTTCCATCCAACCGCTGGGCGACCCCGCTTTGGATTTGGGTGTCAATCCGCGCCTCGTGTTCAACATCCGTCAGGGATTGGATCATGCCTGGGAATACTGGGACATCCCTGAAGATTGGAAAGCGCCCGCGCAGGAATTTTGTCACAACGTGAAGATCGTCGTGTCCGGCGGTTTCAATCCTGAGAAGATTCGCAAGTTTGAAAAGTTGGGCGTCCCCGCGGATATTTATGCGGTCGGTTCGTATTTGTTCAACAACAACGGCGCCACCGTTACCGATTTCACCGCCGATGTTGTGCGCGTAAAAATTAACGGCGAGTGGCTCGATATGGCGAAGGTCGGGCGGCAAGTTGGCGAGAACGAAAATTTGGAAAGGGTCTGGTGAAACGTGCAAAACGAAATTCTTGAACATATTCGCCGCGCGCTGAATGAAGACATTGGCGCGGGCGATGCAACCTCCAACAGCATCATCCCCGCAGATGCGATGATGAACGGCAAAATCATCGCCAAGCAAAACGGTGTCGTTGCGGGATTGGATGTCGCCCGCAAAGTTTTTCACCTGCTCGATGATTCGATTCAATTCGAATCTTTTGCCGCTGACGGAGAACGCGTCACAACTTCCACCGAAATCGTTCACCTGCGCGGATATGCCCGCCCGCTATTAACCGGCGAGCGCACCGCGCTGAATTATCTCGGGCGCATGTCCGGCATCGCCACGCTGACGAGTCAATTCGTGGATGCAGTTGCTGACACACGCGCAAAAATTCTCGACACACGCAAAACCGCGCCGGGGCTGCGCACATTGGATAAACTCGCGGTGAAACTTGGCGGCGGAGAGAATCATCGCATCGGACTCTTCGACATGATCCTCATCAAAGATAATCATATTGACTTCGCAGGCAGTATTGAGGAAGCGGTGCGGCGCGCGCGGGAGTATTCGAGCGGGCTGGAGATCGAGGTTGAGACCAGAAATCTCGAGGACGTTAAAGTCGCGCTGAATCTGGGAGTCGAAAGAATCCTTTTGGATAACATGTCAGTAGAGATGATGCGGCAGGCCGTTCAAATCACAAACGGACGCGCGAAACTTGAAGCCTCTGGAAATGTCTCGTTTGAAACCGTGCGCGCCATCGCCGAAACCGGCGTGGATTTTATTTCCATCGGCGCACTCACGCACTCGCCAAAGGTTTTTGATTTTAGTTTGCAGTATGTTGTAGAACAGGCTTAAGCCTGTTCTACAAGGAGATAACATGCTTTCACAAGTTACCAATTTTGATGAAATGTACGCAGGGATGAAAGAGAAACTCGCCAACGTCGTCCCCGATGCGGAACTGTATTACAAGGCAGAGTTAGCGGTAGAAATTAACAAGTTAAAGAAAGAGCGCAACGCCGTAATCCTCGGTCACAATTATATGGAGCCAGCGCTGTTCAACTCCATCCCCGATTTTGTCGGCGACTCGTTGGAGTTAAGCCGCAAAGCCGCGCAGACCGATAAAGACATCATTGTTTTTTGCGGCGTTAAATTTATGGGTGAAACAGCAAAAATATTAAACCCGACTAAAAAAGTTTTGCTGCCATCCAACCGCGCAGGTTGCTCACTGGCTGAAAGCATCACCGCCGCGGATGTGCGCGCGCTGAAGGAAAAATTCCCCGGCGTGCCGGTTGTGACTTATGTCAACACCTACGCGGATGTGAAAGCCGAAAGCGATATTTGCTGCACATCCGGCAATGCAAAAATGGTGGTCGAATCACTCAACACCGACTCGATCATTTTTATCCCTGATGAATATTTAGCGGGCAACATTGCGCGCGAAACCGGCAAACATATCATCTTCCCCAAACGCGGCGCGCCCAATTTGGAATTCGCAGCAGACCTCGATTATCAAATGATCGGCTGGACAGGTCGCTGCGAAGTGCATGAGAAATTCACGCTCAACGACATCGAAACCGTGCGCGCACAATTCCCTGAAGTTGCCATCCTCGCGCATCCCGAATGCAGCCCCGAAGTAACCGCCGCTTCCGATTTTTCCGGCAGCACCACCGCGATGATCAAATTCGTGCAAGACTCAAAAGCGCCGCAATACTTGGTCTTAACCGAATGTTCAATGGGAGATAACATCGCCGCCGCAAACCCCGAAAAAGATATGCTGCGCCTATGCATGGTGCGCTGTCCGCACATGAACACGATCACGATGGAAGACACACTCAATGCGCTGAAACTCGACCGCTACATCATTGACGTCCCCGAAGACATTCGCATCCGCGCAGCGCGCTCGGTGCAGAGAATGATTGAGATTGGATAGCTAGAGATTAGATAAATAGAGAATAGAGATTGGTATCTACCTACTCTCTACTCTCTACTCTCTAATCTCTATTCTCTATTCACACCTATAAACACACATGATTGAAACCGACGTACTCATCATTGGAACTGGAATTGCCGGGGCGACTGCCGCGCTGCGCTTGGCGGAGAATCCGAATCTGCGGATTGCGCTGATCACCCGCTCGGAGCCGCACGACTCAAATACATATTGGGCACAGGGCGGTATTATTCATCGCGGGCCCGATGACCGCGCTGAATTACTCGTGGAGGATATTCTCGCGGCGGGCGCGGGCGCGTCACTGCCTGAGGCGGCACGTATACTCGCAGAAGAAGGTCCGCCGCTTTTGAATGAAATTCTCATCCAAACTTCAAAGATCGAATTTGATAAAAATAAAAATGGTGACTTGAATTATGGGAATGAAGCCGCGCACCAACGTCGGCGCATCATCCATGTGGGTGATGGCACGGGCGCGGCGATCAGCAAGGGATTGATTGCGGCGCTAAAAAGCAAACCCAACATTCAATGGTTCCCCGACGCGACCGCCGTTGATCTGATCACGTATCCGCATCACTCGCGCGACCCGCTCGATACCTATAAGCCGATCACCTGTCACGGCGCGTATGTGTTCGATCACAAAGGGCGCGCGGTGCATCGCACACTCGCAGCGATCACCATTTTAGCAACCGGCGGCCTGGGCAGAATTTATCGCAACACCACCAACCCGCAAGGCTCGCGCGGAGACGGGCTCGCGATGGCGCATCGCGCCGGCGCGCGCATCATCAACGCGGAGTATGTGCAATTTCATCCGACCGCGCTGGCAGTACCAGGCTCGGAGGGATTTCTCATCTCGGAGGCGGTGCGCGGCGAAGGCGGCGTGCTGCTCACATCCGATGGCCACCCTTTCATGCAGGATTATTCTCCCCAGTGGAAAGACCTCGCGCCGCGTGATGTGGTTTCGCGCGCCATCCATCATGTGATGGAAAAAAATGAATATTCCTATGTGCTGTTGGATATCGCTTCGCAAAAACCCGCGGAGGAAATTAGAGCGCGCTTCCCGAATATTTACGCCCACTGTTTGAAATTCGGCGTGGATATTTCGCGCGATCCGATTCCGGTTGTGCCTGCCGCGCATTATTTTTGCGGCGGCGTACAAGTGGATGAGGTCGGGCAAAGCAGCATTGAGAATCTTTACGCGGTAGGTGAAGCGAGCTGCACCGGCTTGCATGGCGCGAATCGACTCGCATCCACTTCGCTGCTCGAAGGATTGGTTTGGGGAAATCGCGCCGCACGCGACATTGCCGCAAAACTGGATAAAGCGCCGCGCCAAATTCCCACCCGCGAGATGATTCCCCCGTGGGATGAAAGTCACCTCGATGCGGATTCCGACCCCGCGCTGATTCAAGGCGACATGCAGACGATTCAAAATATCATGTGGCATTACGTGGGACTCGTCCGCAGCGGAGAAAGACTCTCTCGCGCCATCCGCGAACTGCGTCACCTGCAAAACGAGATCGAAACCTTTTATCGTGTGACAAAACTCAGCGACGGCTTGATCGGCCTGCGCAACGCCATCGAATCCGCGCTGATCGTGGCGCAGGCGGCACGTCATAATCGCCAAAGCCGCGGATGTCACTATCGCGTCGATTCGGTGGACGGCGAAGGGGATCGGTTGATATAAATAACAAAAGAGGAAAGAAGGACTGCCGAGATTGGCAGTCCTTCATCTATTTAAAGAGCACCGGACAAAATTAAATATATGGTTACAAGAACAAGCACACGCAAAACTGTCACAGCCGAATTTGTTTTAATATCATAAAATTATCAAATGACACGCCTCATCACAATCGGAAGCCTCGCGGCTTTATTTTTTAGCAGCACATTTGTATTGAACCGCGCCATGAGCCTGCAAGGCGGACATTGGGTGTGGACAGCCAGCCTACGTTTTGGATTCATGCTGATCTTTCTCATCGCGCTGTTATTGATCACACAAGGAAAAAAAGCGCTGAAAGATGTAAAAGATATTTTTCTAAAACATTGGATGTTTTGGATTCTATCAGACAGTATCGGCTTCGGCATTTTTTATTCGCTCATCACCTTCAGTTCACAATTCGCGGCAGGCTGGATCATCGCGACAACATGGCAAACCACCATCCTCGCCACGCCGATTGTTTTAATTTTCTTCGGGCGCAAAGTTCCGACCAAAGGATTATTACTAACCGGCATTATTTTCATCGGGATTGTATTGGTCAACATTGAACACGCCGCGTTGACCAGTTTGCGCGAAGTTTTGTTCAGCGCGTTACCCGTTTTAATCGCGGCGTTTGCCTACCCGATCGGCAATCAACTTGTCTGGGAAGCGCGTATGGGACAAAATCCGCGCATCCCCAAAATTAACCATCCCATTTTGGAGAATGGCTTCGCGCGCGTTTTGCTGCTGACATTAGGCTCGCTTCCATTTTGGTTTTTGCTGCTCGCCATTACATCTCCGCCGCCGCCATCAAGCGAACAACTGCTCAGTACCGCGCTGGTTGCATTGCTCTCAGGAGTGATCGCCACCACGCTGTTTCTCTACGCCCGTCATCTCTGCATCCAACCCTATGAAATCGCCGCCGTGGATGCGACTCAATCTATGGAAGTGGTTTTCTCTTTGATCGGAGAAATTATATTTTTAGGCGGCGCATTTCCAGGTCCGCTTGGGATGATTGGTGTTGCGTTGACCATTATTGGTTTGATTGCTTACATGAAGATGCAAGCCACTTAAAAATGATGAGTACAATTTAATAAATAAAAGATAATTAGCCAAAGAAAAGCGGAAGGATATCATTAGCCAAAGGTGTGCGTTTTGATAAATGGTAAAATGCAATAAGGTATCAAATATGGAAACTTCAATATTCTCTGTCAAAACAAAAATCCGCCCGACTGGATTTCCGCCTGTGGCAAAGACCTTGCCCAAGGCGATTAAACGCATTGTGGCGGAACTTAAGCCTGAGAAAATTATTCTGTTTGGTTCGTATGCGTACGGGAATCCCACGCCTGACAGCGACGTGGATTTGTTGGTGGTCATGCGAACAAGAAAACGGGAAATTGACAGATATGTCGTCGTTTCCAATGTATTGTATCCGCGCGATTTTCCAGTGGATATTCTGGTAAAGACGCCAAAAGAAATCGAAGCGGAATTCAAGAAAAAAGGTAATTTTTTTATGCGCGAAATTTTGAGCAAAGGGAAGGTTTTATATGAGCGACTCAAATAATCCACTGGATTGGGTTCAGTACGCAGAAGATGATCTGGCAATGACAAAAAGTGCGCTGAAACGCAGCAAGCCACTGACAAGTCCTTCCTGCTATCACAGCCAGCAATGCGCGGAAAAATACCTGAAAGCAATTCTGATTGCAAAAGACCTTGAATTTCCCAAAACCCACGACTTGATTATTTTGGACAGATTATGCAGCGAAGCAGGGGTTTTGACTGGATTTACAAAAGAAGACCTCGGCAGGTTGACAGGCTACGCCGTTCACACGCGCTATCCAGGAAACCAACCAACTCCTGAAGACGCGCAAGAAGCATTTGAAATCGCAATGAATGTACGCAAGTTTGCAAGAAAATTTTTGGGAGTGAAGTAAACACCTTCCACAAATCAGACCACGATGACGAATATGAATCACCCATTCGTAGACGGTCATTAACATCAAAAGGGACACAATATGACCGATCATTGTTTCATCTTATGACCTCATCCCTCACCCCCTTCTTCAATCCTAGCGGCGTCGTCGTGATCGGCGCATCCACCTCACCGGAAAAACTTGGCTATGGTGTGGCGCGTAATTTGGTCGAAAGCAAATATCAGGGCGCGATCCATTTTGTGGGACAAAAAAACGGAACGCTCTTCGACCGCCCGATATACACAAGCCTCAATGAAGTTTCCGACCCCGTTGATCTTGCAATTCTGATTGTCCCAACCCAAGCCACACCTGAAACGATTGAAGCCTGCGGTCAGCGCGGAATTAAAGCCGTGACAATTGTCTCAGCCGGTTTTCGTGAAGTGGGCGCAGAAGGCGCGGCGCTCGAACAGCAATGCGTGGATGTTGCACGCAAATACGGCGTGCGTCTGCTCGGTCCTAATTGCATCGGCACGCTCGACACGCATCTGCCGCTTGATACAACTTTTCTCCAGCCGCCGATGCCCGCGCAAGGCAACATCGGTTTCATCTCGCATTCGGGCGCGTTCTGCGCCGCGATCATTGACTGGGCGCGCATGCAGGGTTTTGGATTTTCTCAAATTGTCAGTTTGGGAAATCAAGCCGATGTCAACGAAACCGATGTGCTGCCCGAAGTCGCAAATGACGCACACACCAACGTCATCGTCATGTACATGGAAGGCGTTTCGGATGGTCAGCGTTTTGTTAAGGTTGCGAGTGAGGTCACAAAACATAAGCCTGTCATTGCGCTAAAAGTCGGGCGTTTTGAAGCGGGACAAAAAGCGGCAGCATCGCATACCGGCGCGCTGGCTGGATCAGAATCCGCTTTTGATGCCGCCTTCGCCAAGAGTGGCATCCTGCGCGCAGACACCGCCGAGCAAATGTTTGATTGGGCGCGCGCGCTCGCGACTTGCGCGGAGCGGCCACCGAGCGGATCAAGCATGGCAATATTGACCAACGCTGGAGGTCCCGGCGTCATCGCCGCGGATGCGCTCGAAACGAACGGATTGCATCTTGCCGCGCTGAGTGACTCAACCCGCAAAGAACTCGCCGCCATCTTGCCCGCATCCGCAAGTGTGAACAACCCCGTGGATATGCTCGCCTCCGCTTCGCCAGATACATACGCAAATTGTTTAAAGATTTTGCTGCAAGATGAAAACGTCAACGGCGTGATGGTCATTCTCCCGCCGCCGCCGATGTTCAAAACCGAAGAAGTGGCGGAGAAGATTATTGCAACTCTGTCGAACAGCAAGCTGTTCGACTCCAGAAAAAAACCTGTTGTGATCGCATTGATGGGTTCAACTTTAATTGAAGAAGCACAAAAGACATTTCAATGGGCGAACATTCCAACATATCCATTTCCTGAACGGGCTGCATCCGCTTTGAGTGCGCTGGTGAAACGCGCAAAGTATTTAGACGATAGACCACAGACTATAGACCATATCGTCCATCGTCAATTGTCTATCGTCGGGCTTTCTCCTGATGAAATGGTTGCTGGTTATGGAATTCCAACCATTCCCATTCGCCTCGCACAAAATGAAGACGATGCAGTTGTAATTGCGAATGAACTTGGGTTTCCTGTTGTGATGAAGATCGCCTCGCCTGACATTTTGCATAAGTCAGATGTGGGCGGTGTGATATTGAATATCAATGATGTTGAATCACTCAAAAATAATTATTTGCAAATGATGACGCACATTAAATCGGTAAAACCCGAAGCAAGAATCGAAGGCATGTATCTGCAACATCAAGTTGAGCAGGGACAGGAAGTGATCGTGGGCATGGTGCGCGATCCGCTGTTTGGGGCGTTGATGATGTTCGGGTCGGGCGGAGTCGAGGTGGAAGGACTGCGGGACGTGGCGTTTTCACTCGCGCCGCTGAATCAGACCGAGGCGCGGGAAATGATCCGCGCGACTTGGGCGGGCAGAAAATTAAAGGGCTTTAGAAATATTCCGCCAGCGGATGAAGAATCGGCGGTGGACATCCTCATCAAATTATCATTACTTGCTTACGAGCATGAAGAAATCGAAGAGATCGAAATTAATCCATTGTGGGTGTTGAGCAAAGGCGCGGCGGCTGTGGATGTTCGGGTAAAATTGCGCGCATGATTACACTTTCAAACCTCACCTACTATCCCATCAAAGCGTGCCGCGGATTCGATGTGACTGAATCTTTTGTGGAGCGCATGGGGCTCGCCAATGACCGCCGTATGATGGTTGTTACGCCCGAAGGCAAATTTCTGACGCAGCGCGAATACCCGAAGTTGGCATTGATCACGCCAACCTTAACAAATGATCTGGTGACTCTCGCCGCGCCGAATTTTGATTCGATGCGCGTCGTGCTTCAAAAATCCGGCGCGAATTTTCCCGTAAATATTTGGAAGAGCGAAAATGTTTCGGCTGTCGATCAGGGCGATGATGCGGCGCAATGGCTTTCGGATTGGCTCGGCGTTGCGGTGCGACTCGTCCACTTTGCGGATGGCTACCAGCGCGGACTGAATCCCGAGTATGCGATCAACGCGGATGACCACACCGGATTTGCGGACGGCTATCCGATTTTAATTATCTCGGAAGAATCGCTGAGCGACCTCAACTCGAAGTTGGATTCTGCTTTGCCGATGAATCGCTTCCGCCCGAATATTGTTGTCAAAGGCGGCGCGGCGTTTGAAGAAGATATATGGAAGCGCATCAAGATCGGCGATGTTGAAATGGCGCTCGTCAAACCATGTCCACGTTGTGAGGTGACGACCATTGATAAAGAAACGCTTGAGAGAAACAAGGAACCGCTCAAGACTCTGGGCAAATATCGCAAGCATGAACTTGGCGCGATTTTCGGGATGAATACCATTCCGTTGAATGAAGGCAAACTCGAAGTCGGCATGCGCGTGGAGATTCTCGCGTAATGGATTCGTTCATCAATATCCTCGGCTGGGTCGGCACGATCATTTATCTCATCGCATACGGATTGGTCTCTGCAAAAAAAGCGGAGAGTGATTCATGGCTGTATCAGGGCATGAACATGGTCGCGGGTGTGATGCTCATCATCAACACGATTTATTTGAGAGCGTATCCTTCCGCGGGTTTGAATATCGCGTGGGTCGGAATCGCGATTGTTACATTGGGTCGTAAAGTTTGGATAAAGAATGGCTAATTTTTCGCGCAGAGATTTTTTGAAAATCGGCGGCGCGGCATTGCTTGGGCTGGCGGGTACGCGCTTTATTCCAAAAC
Organism: Anaerolineaceae bacterium; assembly: GCA_009885525.1. Classification (GTDB taxonomy): domain Bacteria; phylum Chloroflexota; class Anaerolineae; order Anaerolineales; family Villigracilaceae; genus Villigracilis. Next base: position 24,754 of record VFKN01000147.1, read on the forward strand.
AGGAAGAATTTTTTTTCGAAGCGCCGCTGCTCTGGCATGGAAGCCGCAGTTATAAAAATATCGCAATCACATATGATGATTGCAACTCGATTGTCCGCTTTCATAAAGTGGAGGCACTGCTCAATGAGTTCCCTGAATTCAAAGTGACTTTCTTTCCGATTGGGTTGAACATCCCCGACTTCCAAAATAAAGATAAAGGAATTTGGAAACGACTGATCGAGAAAGGTCACGAGATCGGCTATCACACGTATGAGCATGTCAATATTCAGGTGATGTCTCCTGTCGCTGCAATCATGGATTTTGACCGCTGGCAAGCCGCGCTCGTGGATGCGCTTGAGATGGATTACCCCACGCGCTTTGTACGCCCGCCCTATAATATTCTCAGCCCCACGTTGGATATCCTCTGCCAGGAACGCGGATTGGTTGCCGCGGAATTTTCCATCGGCGGCGGCGGAGCGCCCGATGTGGTGCTGCGCGCCATTCAAAAAACCAAAGGCGGCGACATCGTGCAAATGCACATCCGCACTGAAGATTATGAATCGAGTAAACTCGCATTCCCGTGGTTGAAGGAAAACAATTGGGACCTGGTCACGATGAGCAAGTTATACGATGACTATCTGCGCGAGCAGGTCAACGCGGATGGGTGTGATGTGGAAGCGGGGAATGAACTTACAAGAACGTGTGTGGAATAAATGTAGACAGGTAGACAGGTAAACAAGTAGACTTGTTTACTTGTTTACTTAATCACTTCCCCCGCATACTTATCAGCGAACAACGCGGGCTGTCCACCTGTATGCCAGAATAAAATCGTTTCATCTTTCTTGAAAAATCCCTTGCGAATTAGATCGATCATCCCAGCGGCGGCGCGGCTTGTGTAAACGGGGTCGAGCAGCAAACCTTCGTTGCTGGCGAATAAATGGATGGCTTCGCGCTCACCTTCGCCAAAGACACCGTATCCGGCCTGACAATAATTTTCGTTAGCGAGAACATCATTGTGGGTGAAAGTGATCCGTGTTCCAAATCGTTCACTGGCTTGCGAGGCAAGTTCTGAAACATGCGCTTTGAGTTCTATTTCGGGTTCATCAATACTGATGCCCAAAATTCTGCCTTTGAAATTAAAGATACGCTGCCCCAAAACAAATCCCGCGTGCGTGCCGCCAGAGGATGTGCCGAAGACGATCCAATCCGCGTGGATGTTTTGCTGCATAAATTCTTCCACCGCAAACGCATAAGCCAACGCGCCCGTTGGGCTTGATCCGCCGTAGGGGACGAGATACGGTTTTTTGCCCGATGCTACAGCATTATCAAAAGTTTCCTGAAGGATGCGGTCACGGTCTTTGCGATCTTCCACGGTGATGATCTGCGCGCCGAATAACTGGTCAAGCAGAAAATTCGCGGAAGATTGTTCGGGGCGCTCGCCCGTCAAGACCAGTGTGCATTCAAATCCAAATCGCGCCGCGGCTGCCGCAGTTTGTCGGCAGTGATTGGATTGAATCGCACCCGCCGAAATGAGCGTATCCGCGCCTTGTTCGCGTGCCTCTGCCACGAGGAATTCCAATTTGCGGGTCTTGTTTCCGCCAAAGGCGAGTCCCGTTTGGTCATCGCGTTTAACAAGCAGGCGAGGTGCGTTGAGGGCTTTGGTCAATCGAGGCATTTCTTCGATGGGCGTGGGAAGATGGGCAAAGTTGAAGCGAGGGATGTTGTAGGTCATGCGGGCTCCTTTAATCGTAATTGGTAAATAGTAATTAAGGATTGGAAGTTAGTCAATTACCAATTACCAATTACCAATCTCTAATTACCTTCAATACCTTGTTTCGTTTTCTCTTTCCCCCGTGACCTCATCACATCCAGCACGCGCGGCATGATATCGGTGTAGAGTTTATACCAAAGTTTATTTGGAGCAAAATCATACGCGCCGAGCGTGCGGATCACTTCTCCACTCAAGCCTTCTTTAAAGCGATACACGCCCCACATTGAATCGCTTTCATCGAAGACATCGGGCGCGCCCCAAAGATCGTAGGCGGCACAACCATTTGCTTTGGCGCGTTTGATCGCATCCCATTGCAAAAGATAGGTGGGCATTTTTTCACGGTGCGCGTTGCGCGACATACCGTAAACGTAATAGGCGCGTCCGGCGAACATGAAGAGGAAAATGGCGGCGACGGGTTCGCCATCCACTTCAGCAATGAGAGGAATAGCCGAGGGTAATTGGTAATTGGTAATTAGGGATTGAGGATTGGGCGCGAAGGTTTTCCACACTGTCATATAATAATTTTCGTCGCGGATAACAAAGCCGTCACGAACGGAAGTCTCCGCGTACATTTTGTACAGCGCGGGTAAATCTTCGAGCGTCCCCACGCGCACGGTGACGCCCTTCTTTTCCGCCAGGCGGATGTTGTAGCGCGTCTTCGATTTCATGCGCATGATCATTTCTTCTTCGGTGGCGGAAAGATTGATGAGGACGGTGTTTTTGAATTGAATCTGCTCAGATGAAAATTTCCATCCGCGGCGATCAAGTTCTCCAAGCACTGCATGGCGCGGACTTAAGTCCGCGTTACTTTCAGGCACACCGCGCCCCAGCACAACATCCGGATCAATTTTCAAAAAGATCGCGCCTTGTTTTTTAGCGAAGGATTGCAGGTCGTTCAGCACACGCGTCCGCAGGAATTCATTAGACCAATCCAGCAGCGGACCTTTGGGACTGTATAAAATGCACAAACGCGCGACAAGTCCGCGGCTGAGGATTTGACGTTTCAAGATCAAAGCAGACGCAACGATTGGAGAGTGGAAAGTGGAAAGTGATTCTATATTACTTTCCACTTTCCACTTTCCATCCTCCGTCCAGACAGCATAATACGGAATCCAACCATACTTCGCCTTGACCTGTCCCCACTCATAGGTTTGCAGGAAGTGCGGGCTGGGAAGTTTCGAAATTAATTCATTCCATAAATTAGACATGATTACTGAAGGTCTCTCTGCCGGGCTGCCAATATCCACTCAGCAATGACTTGGTCATGACCGCCTTTTGTAAGATAAGACGGAACATCTTTCCATGCAAAATATTGCGCAGCGCTGGATTCATTATTAATGCGCAGCTCGCCTGAAATGGATTTTGCCTTATATACGAACGTGACGCCATTTCCGCGCGGGTCATCTGAAAAATAATAAACTTGAAAAAACTCAATGTCATCCACTACAAGATTGGTCTCTTCGAAAACTTCACGTCTTGCCGCGTCCATCGGGTTTTCATCTGCTTCGACATAACCCGCAGGCAGCATCCAACTTCCCTTCCACGGTTCGTAGCTTCTTTGTAGAAGCAATAGTTTATTATCATTTTCTATAACGACAGCCGCGCCTACTTTTAATTGAGCATAGTACACCCAGCCGCAAACCGTACAAACTTCACGCTCACGCTGATCGAGGTGTTTAATTTCAAGTACCTGCCCGCATTGAAAACAATAATGTGAGTTCATCATTAGCGACCCTTCATAAAATGCAAATAAGCCCAATACAACAGCGGACTATAGACTCTGTCCAATGCCTGCGCAGCGCGTTTGACTTCGCCGCCAAATCCGCGTTTGAAGCGGTAAACGCCCCAGAGTCCATCGTGACGTGATTCAAACTCCGCCTCAAGTTTTTCTTCGTTTTCGTCGGGAACTCCCCACAGGTCGTATTCTTCACAGCCGCGCGCTTTTGCCCAGCAGATGGCTTCCCACTGTAAAAGATAAGTGGGCATACGGTTACGTTCCTCGTCATTGGATGCGCCATAAACATACCACGCGCGTTTCCCATTTGCAAAGACCATTAGTGACGCAAGCGGCTTGCCTTCATACTCGGCAACCAGCAGTTCGCATGTCCCTTTGGGATGAAATAATTCATAGGCGCGTTGATAATATTCGGATGAATGCACGCCGAAGTTATCGCGCCCACCGGTAACGGTCATCATTTCGTGGAAGGATTTAATATCATCCCATGCGCGGACGGTGATTCCTTTTTTCTCAGCGAGGCGCGTGTTGTAACGGCACTTCGGTTTCATCTTTGCGAGAATAGATTCTTCGCTGCCGCGAATATCAATGACAACGGTGCGCGGAGGTTGGATATTATGAGGGGAAAGGATGAACGCTTCGCGTGAAGGATGAAGGATGAATTCAGTATCCCAAACATCAAGTTCAATTTTCAAGAAGACGGCGTGATTCTTTTTGCAAATCGAATCAACTTCCTTCCAAAACTGATCACTGACCACTGACCACTGACCACTGAATATCGGCTTCGGCATATACCCAACCGTAAATCCAAGCGGAAGTTTGCGGAATAAAATTTGCGCGCCAACATCACCGGCAATAATGCGAACAGGCTTCCACCCAAATGTGGATTTTAATTCGCCCCACTCACCCATTTGAAGTAAATGCGCGTCAGGATGATTTGCTAAAAATTGATTCCAATCGGTGAGGGAGACTTCAGGCATAAAGTTATATATCAAGGTAATCGTGGGCGGCGGTGCGGATGGTGGAGCCGGGGATGAGCTCGTCGAGGAGTTGGGCAATGGCTTCGGGGTCAGCGGCGAGACTGAGGCTGGTCAACTTTTCGATGGCTTGAGTCAAATTGAAGGATGGCAGCGACGCGGTTTCCTGGTCAAGCCGAAAAATATCGGGGTGGAAAGTTTTCGCGAGCGGCGTATCTTCCTCCCAAAGTTCTTCCACTAATTTTTCGCCAACACGAATCCCGGTGAAAATAATTTCGATATCTTTGTTGGGTTCGAGTCCCGAAAGTTTAATCAGGTCTTCGGCAAGATCGAGAATGCGGACAGGCTTGCCCATGTTGAGCACAAAAACTTCGCCGCCGTTTTCCATCGACGCGGATTGGAGCACAAGATAAACCGCTTCGGGGATGGTCATAAAAAAGCGATACATATCGGGATGCGTGATCGTGACAGGTCCGCCGTTGGCGATTTGATTTTTGAAAATAGGAATAATACTGCCGCGGCTGCCGAGCACGTTGCCAAAGCGGACAACGCTAAACGCACGCTGATTTTTTTGCGCGGCTTCAAGCACGATCATTTCAGCGAGGCGTTTGGTCGCGCCGTAAATACTCGAAGGGCGCACGGCTTTATCGGTGGAGATGAGCACGAAGCGCTCGATGTTGTGATCGAGCGCGGATTGCACAACATTGCGCGTGCCAAGCACGTTATTGGTGATGGCTTCCACAACATTGGCTTCCATGAGCGGAACATGTTTGTGCGCGGCGGCATGAAAAATAATTTGCGGTTGATGCTGTGCGAAAACGGAATCGAGCCGCTGCGCGTTACGAATATCCGCGATGATGGGGATAAGTTTTAAGGTTGGATAATTACTTTGTAATTCAAGCAAAATTTCAAAAATACTATTTTCACCATGACCAAGCAAAAAAAGTTCAGATGGATTGCGCCGCGCAATTTGGCGGCAGAGTTCGCGCCCGATCGAACCGCCCGCGCCCGTGACCAGCACGCGTTTACCTTCGAGCGTCTGCCCCACTTTTTCATCGTTCACGCGGACATGATCGCGGCGCAGCAGGTCGGTGATATCCACTTCGCGCAGACGGTTGACGTTGACCTTGCCGCCGATCAATTCGTAAAGTCCCGGCATGGTGCGCGATGAAATTCCTTTGGCGCGGCAAACATCATTGACCATGCGCACGATGCGCCCCGGCGCGGTGGGAATCGCAATGATGACTTCATCCACTTGCTGGTTATCGAGCACGCTGGCGAGTTTATCAATTTTGCCAATGACTGCCACGCCGTAAATTTCATGCTTCTGTTTTTGCGGATCGTCATCGAGGAAGCCAACGGGGATTAGATTCAACAGCGCGGATTTTTGCAGCTCGCGCACGACCAGCGCGCCCGCGTCTCCCGCGCCGATGATCAACGCGCGTTTGGATTTTCCCGCGCGCGGCGTATTCGACTGCTCCGCGAGAATCCGCAGCGCAAATCGCGACCCGCCGATGAGTACCAGCGAAAGCAGCCAATCAATGCCCAGCGCGGACCGCGGCATTCCCGGGCGGATAAATCCTGCGCCGATCAAGAGCAGCATCACACCCGAAGTCAACACGGATGCGGTTGTGACTGCGACGGTGATCAGCCGCAGTTCGCTTGTGCTGGCATAGATCCACAAACGGCGATACAGACCAAAATAAAAATAAACGGAAACTTTGATGAGCAGCGCAACCGCACACATCATCAGCGCGGCGGGGAAATAATACGGCAATTGACTGACGTCCAGCCTTAAAGCAAAACTGCCCAACGCCGAGACGACGATGAGGGCAAGGTCACCCATTAAGACAAAGCGATTGCGGACGTGGGACATGGGGGGAAAGGATGAAAAGGAAAATGTAAACAAGTACACAAGTATACATGTCTACGTGTTACGTGTTTACGTGTGTACCTGTGTACCTGTGTACCTGTTTACCTATCTACGTTCTTCATTTCTTCCACTGCTTCCTTCACACCATCAGCCAATGTGACTTGTGGTTTGAAGCCGAGCGTATCCATGATTTTTTTGGGTGTGCCGATGGAACGATAGATGTCGCCCGCGCGCGGTTCAGCGTGGATATGTTTTGGGGCGTTCGGGAAAATTTCGTAGAGAATATCGAGCAGGTCAAGTAAGCGCGTTTCAACGCCGGTGCAGACATTGAATATTTGACCGGGCGCGGCGGGATGTTGGGATGCGATCAAATTCGCCTGCACCACATCGCGCACGTTGACCAGGTCGCGGGTTTGTCCGCCATCGCCATAAACGGTTATAGGTTTGTTATCCAACATGCGGCGGATAAAAATCGGGACTGCCGCGGCATACATCGAGTCGGGGCGCTGACGCGGACCGTAGACATTGAAGTAGCGTAGCGCAGCAACTTCCAATCCAAATGAATGGGTGTAAAGGTTTGCATACATTTCATCCACGCGTTTGGAGGTGGCGTAGGGAGATAATTGTTTAAGCGGAGTATCTTCCACCAGCGGCATGGCAGTTGAATCGCCATACACCGCCGCGCTGGAAGCGATGACCACGCGCTTTACATTTGCTTTTCTTGCGGCTTCAAAAAGAATGGATGTGCCGGTAATGTTGACATCAAAACATTCCTGCGGCTTTTCCATTGATTCGGGCACGGAGACGAACGCGGCTTCGTGGAAGATGATATCCACGCCGCTGACTGCTTCCTTTACTTTTTCAGCATCGCGCAGATCGCCTTCGATAATTCTGACATCCAAGCCCTGCAAATTTTCGCGTTTGCCCGAAGAGAAATTATCCAGAACACGAACATCCGCGCCTTGCTGAAGCAAAGTGATTGCAATGTGTGAACCGATGAAACCGGCGCCGCCTGTGATTAAATATTTCATTTTATTTTCTCCAAAGATGTATCAAAGTTAACTCAGGGAATCAAGATTGAGTGCGTCAGGTGATCTATCTGCCTGTCCTTCTTAAGACTGTGCCAATCGTACGCAGGACAATGTTAAAGTCCATGTTGAGTGTGCGGTGTTTGATGTAATAAAGATCATATTCGAGTTTCACGGCTGTTTCTTTTATGGTGGAGACATAGCCATAATTAATTTGCGCCCAACCCGTGAGACCGGGTTTGACGAGTAAACGCGCGCGATAAAAGGGAATTTGTTTCTGAAATTGCGCCACGAGTTCGGGGCGTTCGGCGCGCGGACCAACCAGACTCATTTCGCCGGTGAACACGCCGACAAATTGCGGTACTTCATCGATGCGGGTCTTGCGCAGGAAATTTCCCACACGTGTCACACGCGGATCATTCTCTTCGGCGGGTTTGGCTTCGCCATCTGCTTCGGCATTCTGATACATCGAGCGGAATTTGTAAATTCTGAATATCCGCCCGCCTTTGCCCAGTCTTTCCTGTGAATAGAAAATTGGAAAACCACTTTCCAATGCAATCGCGAGCGCAACAATTGGGAAGATCAGCACAAAGATCAACGAACCGAGCAACCCGCCGATAATGTCCATAAGGCGTTTGAACAATTCATACATGCCACTCACGCGGACTTGATCTACAAACGAGCGGATGACCCAATCCGATTCGAGGTGTTCGACCGGTACGCGCTGAGTCATCTCTTCGTACATGATCGGCATACGCGTTACTTCGATGCCGCTTTCCTGTGTATCCAAAATAGTCTGAAAGGTCTCGCCCTTCATCTCGCCATTGATGGCAACAACAATATCCGAGACGTTATATTCTTCAATGGTCTCAAGTAGTTTTTTAGTTGTGCCCAACACGGCAAAGCCCTGATAAGACTTGCCCAGCTTCCTTATATCGTCATCAATAAATCCGAGTAGCAGAAACGGGGGCGGATTGAGTTTGCGGTAAATATCCGCAAGCGAATGGCCAGCCTTGCCCGCGCCTATGATCAATATACGGCGCATTAATCCTGATGAGGTGTAGATTCTAATGTAGATGGCGCGCCAGACCAGCGTCAGGATCGAGGCGATGACAAGAAATGCGCCGACGCCGATACGCGGAAGTGAATTGGGGTCTTGATTAAACGTGAAGAGCAGGGAATATCCGAGCAAGCCAACGATCGGCGCAACCGCAATTCCGCGCAGGGTTTTCCTCCAACTGGCGGCGGCATGCGGCTCATACGAATCAACCAGCAATAAAAGCCAGATCAAAGGCAGAAGATAAAACCAATAGGGCGTCTTGATATCCAGAAATTTTTCAGCAAGGGCTTCCGCGCGGACTTTGGGAAAACCCCTCTCGATCAGCCGCGCGACCTCACGATATAAAGATAATTCATACCAAATATATAACGCCAGTCCCATCGCAGCCGCTGAGGCGATCAGATCGCCGATAATCAGAATAGTGCGTTGTTCGCTGGGTCGTAATCGTAGGGAAGGTTTTGAAATATCAGCCATGTTTCTCAGCCGAGAATAAGCTCGCAATACTGCTCCACAAAAAACCCGCGCCCCAAGAGATATGCATGGTTGAAATCGCAAGCGGCAACCCGACAATCAGGAAACCATTTCGTTTTTCGATTGCAAGTTTCAAACCAGCCAGCCCGAGCGCGGAGAAATAGAAAATCAATTGGGCGGCAAGTAAAACACGCCCCAACCCAATAAATAAGGATAACACAATAAATACAAACAGGCTTAATACAAATAGCGGAGGTAACGCCTGCCGCCAGCGCAGTGTGTGCGGATAGCGTTTGAGCATTTTGAGTTTCCAAAAACCATAACGCCAATATTGATCGGCTAATTTTTTCAATGTGCTGCGTGAAAAATAAACCGAGCGAATGGATGGATCCAGCCAAACTTTACCACCCGATTCGCGCACACGGGTATTGAACTCGTAATCTTCGTTTGCCAGCAAAGTTTCGTCGAACATGCCAATCTTGTCGAGCAACGTGCGGCGGAACGATCCAAATGGGACGGTATCCACGGCGGATTCTTTTGCGTTGAGCCGATACATCGCGTCGCCTACGCCCATCGGGTGGGCTGCCGCGAACGAGATGGATTCGGCGACCCAGGTATTTGCGCCCGCGCGGATATCCCACACGCCGCCGATATTCGCGCCCTTGTTTGCTTCGTGGGCAGTGACGCAGCGTTGCACGTATTCCGGAATCGGCATCGAATGCGCATCGAGGCGGACGATAATTTCTCCGCGCGAATTTTTAATCGCCTGATTCAGCGCCGCGGGAATCGTCCGCACGCTATTTTCCACCACGCGCACGGATAAATCCGCGTGCTCGGATTGGAACGCGGAGATGACCGCGCGCGTTTTATCAGTGGACATGCCATCCGAAATGACAAGTTCCATTTGCGCGCGCGGATAGGTCTGCGCGAGGATGGCATCGAGCAGGTGGCGAATGGTCGCTTCTTCGTTATAACAAGGGACAATGATCGAGATAAAAGGCGGCATGGATTTTACAAAGTGACAGTCACCTTAAAGGTGACTGTTATTTTTATTATAAGGGAAAAACACCTCAAAAGTTGTCCCCTCGCCTAACTTGCTGCGGACGCTAATTCTGCCGCCGTGCGCCTGCACAATTTCGTGCGCAATGGCAAGTCCCAGCCCCGCGCCGTGTTTCTCTCCGCCTTTGCGGGCAGGGTCGGCTTGATAGAAGCGGTCAAAGATGTGCGCCTGCGCCTCGGGTGAAATCCCCGCGCCGGTGTCTGTAACGGAGATGAGCATAATTTTGGAGTCCATCAGTTTACTGATGGACTTGTCAGGCAGCAAGCTGCCTGACTCCAGAGTTTGAGCGCGAAGCGTAATCAAACCGCCGTTAGGAGTGAACTTGAGCGCGTTGTCCACCAGGTTGGTGAAGACTTGCGCGAGACGGTCACCATCGGCGGTGAGTTTCGGCAGGTTTGAATCTGCGTCCACTTTGATTTGCACGCCCGCTTTTTGCGATTGCGGGGTGAACTTTTCAGCGATCACATTTAACAACGCGGGGATTTGCACCGAAGACATTGTAATATCCGCTGTGCCGGCGTCGAGTTTGGCGAGGTCGAGCAGATCGAGCACCATGCGATGCATGCGCGCGGACTCGTCGTAGATGACTTGCGCGGCTTGCTGGCGCGCTGCGTCTGTATCCGCGGTGCTGTCCAAAATCGCTTGCGCGAATCCTTGAATGGAGGTGAGCGGCGTTTTCAATTCGTGCGAGACATTCGCGACAAACTCCCGCTGTGATTTTTGACTCGCCTGCGCGCGCGCGACCATCGAGTTAAAAGCGCGCGTCAATTCTTTGACCTCGTGCGGACCTTGCGCGCCGATAAGTTTTTCCTCCACCGCTAAATTTTCACGTGCGGCAGCGACAACTTTTTGCAGCGGGTCTGCGATCCAGCGCGCGACGAAGAAGGCGACCACAAGCGAGAGCAGCAGCGCGACAACTCCGCTTTGCAGGATGATGGGCAGGAAATCATCGGTAAAAATATTTGCGATGGAAATACGCGGACGTGGCGAAGCGACCAGGAGGTAAGTCTTGTCCGGAAGTTTTTGAAGCGAGTATAGCCACGTCACGCCGCTTTCATCACGCACAAACGGAATGCGCGCAAAGAATCTTTTTTGCGGGAACGGCAGCGCGGACTGTTTACCCGATTGTGTATCGAAAATGACTTGTCCATCTTTTGTATACAACAATACGCGGACATCAAATGTACGCGTGGCATTTTCGGCAACCACTGAAATCGACTGCGAGCCATTACCTGTCATCACAACCGATTCAACGGCTTTCAGGCGTTGAATGGTTTGACGATACAACAATGGATTACGTAAAAGATATATAAATAGAACCAGCGCCACAATGCTTAACGCTGTGGTGATGACAAGGGCGTAACTTAACCAGAGACGGGAACGGAGGGAGGTGAACATGGGGAAAATGTCACTGCGAGGAACGAAGCAGTCTCCTGTGATGCGAGATTGCTTCGGGCAAAGAACAAGAGCGCCCTCGCAAAGACAGTATCATGCGATCAACTTGTATCCAACCCCGGTAACGGTTTCGATCTTAACATTGGAGCCTTCGAGTTTTTTGCGAAGGTGCGCAATATGGACATCCACCGTGCGAGTTTGGCCGTAGAAGTCAAATCCCCAGGCGAGTTGGAGCAATTGCTCGCGGGTGAATACTCGGCCGGAATGTTCTGCGAGCGTAAGCAGCAAATCGAATTCCTGAGTCCGCAACTCGAGGACGCGTGACGCGAGATGCACTTCACGCGCGGCGGGATCGATCATCAAGTCGCCGCGATGAATCGGCTTGGGATCTGAGTCCTTCGTTTTTTCACTGCGACGCAAAATGGCTTTGGCGCGCGCGGTCAACTCACGCGGATTAAACGGCTTGGTCAGGTAATCATCCGCGCCGAGTTCGAGACCGAGAATTTTATCGATATCCTCATCACGCGCGGTCAGCATGATGATGGGAGTCTGGTCGCCGTCCGCGCGGAGTTTGCGGCAGACCTCGAAACCATCCAGTTTGGGAAGCATCACATCCAGCACGATCAGCGCGGGGCGATGCTTTGCGACCGCCTCCAACGCGGATTCGCCATCGCCCGCTTCCTGTATGCGAAATCCCTCGCGCTCAAAATACATGCGCGCGAGTTGAATAATGGAAGGTTCGTCGTCAACAAGGAGGATGAGTTCGGAGGACATAAAGCCTAAAGACTTTTTGCCACAGAGATCACGGAGAGCACAGAGAAAGCCTTAAAAAATCTCCGTGACCTTTGTGCTCTCTGTGGTGGAATTTTTTTTACCCAATCAAAGCAACGGCTTCGATTTCAACCGATGCGCCTTTGGGAAGTCCGGCTACTGCGACGGTGCTGCGTGCAGGCGGATTTTCGCCGAAGAATTCAGCGTAGATGGAATTCATTTTGGGGAAATCGCCCATGTCTTTAAGGAAGACAGTGGTTTTGACCACATTTGAAATACTGGAACCAGCGGCTTCGAGCACGGCGCTTAAATTGGTCAGCACCTGACGGGTCTGCTCTTCCACGCCGCCTTCAATCAACTCACCCGTGGCAGGAATTAGCCCGATCTGCCCGGCTGTGTAGATCATGGCCTCGGTGGCAATGGCTTGCGAGTAGGGTCCGATCGCCTTGGGTGCTTTGTCTGTTTGAATGACTTTCTTTTTCATAACTTACCTCTCTGGAAATGATTTGAGAACCGAGTATACAACCTTTGGGAAAATGGTTCAATGGTTTTGGAAGCAAAAGACCTCCGAGGTTTTGCACGCAGCGCCTCGGAGGTCTGAAAACATCACCTATTTTGCTTCATCGTCAGGAGGAGGAATTTCCTGTTCTTTCCTGCCAATGAAGATCAGGGATTCAAGGTCTTCAATATCTTCTGGAGAAAAATTTTTCACTACAGCGCGGACTTCATCCAAATCCGCGTCGGATGTCCAGCCCAACATGCGCGAAATATCCGCCCAGTCTTGTGGACGTTGAGCCGCCATTTTCAAGAGGACAAGATAGGGCAAGCCAACCACAGGATATCCCGCAGGGTCAAGTTTGGGATTCGTCAACGCTGCTTTTAGCCACGGATATTTTCCAAAAATAACATCCAGTTCGGTTCCATCGGGTGAAAGCATTAAATAGCCTGGAATTGCTAATGGCGAGGAAATACTATATCCCGCCTCCTGCAATTTTTTTATGACAGTATTGCCATCCCGTTCGTGGATGATAATATCCATATCTTTTGTCATGCGTTCGGGCATATAGGCGCGGGTGGCGACGCCGCCAATCAGCGCCCATTCGATACCCTGCAAAATGGGACGTAAATCGGGCCATGGATTCATAGCCGTTCTCCTTCGCATAAAATCGTGACCGCTGCCCGTGCCGGGTTTGACGCGCCGCAAGACCATATCAATCATAAAGCGCCGCATCTGGCGCGGAGTGAGATTGCCGTCAGGCGCAATCTTGGCAATGGCTGGGGGAACTGGTAAGGCGTTCATTATGGTTATCTTACTATAATCTTTGCGAAAGATGAATAACTCACTTTACGCAGTGTCGTTCTGAGTGAAGCGAAGAACCTCTACGATTGCCTCAGAGACCCTTCGCTAACGCTCAGGGAATCACGCTTGTATCCGTTCATCCGTTCAAAATCTGCTGGGAACATTTTTACGGTGTGCGGGCGCAACGAAAGCCGACAAAGTTATTGGAATTCGTCGGGTCGTACCTGCTGCGGTTGGCAGAGCGCGTGTCGTTAAAGTAGATGTACCACGAGCCGCCCCGCAACACTCGGCTACCCGAAACACTCAAATCCTCTCTGCCATCATTGAGATCATAAGGAGGTAGTGGGCTTTTCCAAATGATGGTATAAAAGGGACATGATAAGCAAAATGGTAGTTTTTCACTGTCCTGAGTGCGATAGCACAAATGTAGTCAAGAATGGCAAAAAT
>VFKN01000029.1 GCA_009885525.1 Anaerolineaceae bacterium
ACTCTGATGAGCCTGACATCCTTGATTACGACACCTCCTTCAAGCCCGCCGCACAGGATGCGCTCTACGAAGCGAATGCCTATCGCACTTCTGACCACGACCCCGTTGTGGTTGGGCTTATCCCCAACGCGCCTCCGACTGTGGATGCAGGTGGACCGTACTCCGCCAATGAAGGCGGCTCGGTCACTCTCACCGCAAGCGGCTCCGACCCGAATGGCGATAGCCTCGCTTATGCATGGGATCTCGATAACAACGGCTCCTTCGAAACCAGCGGACAGAGTGTTAGTTTCTCCGCGGCATTGCTCGATGGACCGAGCAGTTACACGGTCAATGCGCGCGCGACTGACCCGGGCGGTTTATCCGCAGAGTCTTCCGCGACCGTGAATGTGACAAATGTTGCGCCGACAGTCAGCGCTTCGTTTGGAACAAGCGGTTTGAGTTGCGGTGCGAACAATGCGACACTCACCGTCACTTTCAGCGATCCCGGCATCGCGGATACCCATACCGCCGTCATCAATTGGGGTGATGGCAGCGATCAGACGGTCAGCCCGGCTGCCAGTCCCTTCACACTCCAGCATACCTATGCCCTGGTTGGCAATTACACTGCCAACATCACAGTGACCGATGACGACGGCGAAACAGGAAGTGCCGCCGCTTCAGCCACGGTGAACTTCAACGCCACCGGTTTCCTGCAACCGATCAACGTTGATGGCACGAGTGTGTTCAAATACAACAGCACCATCCCGGTTAAGATTAGTTTCACGAACTGCGATGGCTCAATCCCTGCGAACCTTGCTCCTACGATCAAACTTAAGATGCTTTCTGGAGCCACACCAGGTTTACCGGTTAATGAACCCCTCTCCACCAGTGCAGCAGATACAACAGGTGTGATGCGCTTCAGCACGAATCAGTACATCTACAATTTGGCAACGAAGCCCCTGCCTGATTCTTCTGCAATCTATCTCATCACAGTAACAGTTCCATCTACTGGACAAACAGTGACAGTGCAGTTTGGTCTAAAACCATAATCGTCACCAAGTGAAATAAATAATAGATGCCCGCCAAATGGCGGGCATCTATTATTTATGAGGCCACTGCAAAAATTAATTAAACACAAAGGCACAAAGGGATACAAAGGAAAAGCCTTTTCATTAATTAAAACCTTCGTGTACTTTGTGTCCTTCGTGGTTTAAAGACCTTTTTGTAGCGGAGTCATTTATATATTTAATGATCTGATGTTGGCGGGTTTTGCAAGAAAATTGTACAAAACTGTAAATTAGTACATATGTCATCTTCTTGGTGGGGAATAAGTGAGTTACCATGCATCACAATAAAAAACAGCATTTGCTGCATTCATTATTTTTATATCCAACCAATGGAGTCATCGTTATGAAAAAACTAAAAATGTCAGCGCCCTTTCACATCCTGTTCCTGCTTGCTTTATTGTTCAACCTTGCGGGAACATCTGCACCCTCGCCTGTTCAAGTTGTGGTTGCCACTGCCAATCCAATTTTATTTGTAACGCAATTTCCGATCAGACAGGACTTCACCTCGATTGGCGCTGTGTTTGGTAATCACAAGGCTGGCGTACAGGATGCCGGCCGCGGCGGCGACTTGTGGATCCGTTACGGAGATGGCACGCCCAAGAACCTGACTCAAGCCGCCGGATACGGCAGTACTGGCTTAAATGGTTTTCAAGATCATAATGCTATTGCCGTGCGTGACCCTTCTGTTTATTGGGACGGCACGAAGGCGCTTTTCAGTATGGTCATTGGCGCGCCCGATCTGAATCAACGCTATATAGTTCAAACCTATTATTGGCAAATCTACGAAATTACCGGTTTGGGTCAGGCGCAGACTCCTATCATCACCAAAGTGCTAAATCAGCCTGCCAACTTTAATAATGTCAGTCCCATTTATGGAACCGATGACCGTATTATTTTTACAACCGATCGTCCGCGCAACGGGGCTGCGCATCTTTATCCGCAACTGGATGAATACGAAGAAGCGCCCACCGTTACCGGGTTGTGGAGTCTTGACCCGGCTACCGGCAATCTGTTCATGATGAATCACGCGCCCTCAGGTGATTTCACGCCCACGATTGATAGTTTTGGCAGAGTCATCTTCACCCAGTGGGATCATTTACAGCGCGACCAACAAGCCGATGCCGATAAATATAATAACGGCACATTCGGAACATTCAACTGGTCGAGCGAGGCGGCGAATTCGACCGCGTTGAATAATCGCACCGAAATTTTCCCCGAGCCGCGCGCCGCGGAAGAAGCCGCCGGAACAACTTTATCTCCGCATACTTTTAACCATTTCCTGCCCTGGCAAATTAATGAAGACGGCACTCAGCCGGAGACGATCAATCACATTGGCCGCCATGAGTTCGGCACATACATTTCGAACACTTTTACCGATGATCCAAACGTGGTTTACTACAGATCAAATACAAGCTCGAACGTAAATGAGATCGGAAATTTTCTGCAAATCAAGGAAGACCCGCACAGTCTTGGGACTTACTTTGGAATCGATGCGCAGGAATTCGGCACGCACGCCTCCGGGCAGATCATCAGCATGATCGCCCCTCCCGGGTTGGATACGGATAATATCGAGATTAACTACATCACGCATCGCGATACCGTGAGCACAACGGCTACACCAGACAACTCCGGTCATTACCGTGACCCGTTACCATTATCTGACGGTACTTTGATCGCCGCGCATACCAGTCAAACCGCGGAGGAAGACGGTACTGCATCCACTGTTTATGATTTCCGCCTCAAAACGATCACGTCTTCCGGTAGTTTCTATACCGCGGATCAACCGCTGACTGGTGGCATTTCGAAAGGCACCATCAGTTTTTGGGATCCCGATAATATGGTGATTTACACCGGCGCATTATGGGAATTACAACCCGTGGAAGTTGTCAGTCGCGCGCGCCCCGCGAAATTAACCTCCAGCCTTGCAGCGCCTGAACAAGCAATGTTCGATCAATCTGGCGTGAACGTCGCTGAATTCCAAACCTACATGAAAAATAATAACATCGCGCTGATCGTGAGTCACAATGTCACCACCCGCGATGATGCCGATGTTCAGCAGCCGCTTAATCTGCGTATCCCTAACGGCGCACAAACCCTTAATACATCCGGCAAGATATATGATATTAAATTCTTGCAACTCTTTCAAGCCGATCAACTGCGCGGAACTAGCGGTGCAGGGAGACGTGTAATCGCGCAATTATTACACGATGCCAATACCATGAAAGTGCAGCCGCCGAATCCCAATGGACCCGCGTCCAGTGTTATTCTGGGCGCGGATGGTTCGATGGCGGCGTTTGTTCCGGCTCAACGTGCCATGACCTGGCAGTTGACCGACCCCAACGGCGTGGGTGTTGTGCGCGAACGCGTCTGGCTTACCTTCCAACCCGGTGAGATTCGCGTCTGCGCTTCGTGTCATGGCGTTAATGATAAAGATCAGGCTGGCAATCCGCCGCCACAAAATCAACCGCTGGCGTTGTTGAATCTTTTAAATTATTGGAAGACCGCCAGCAACAGCGTTTCAACAGTTGTGAATTCTGTTGGCGCAAATGATGGCTGGGTTCTCGAATCTTCTGAGACCAGCAACAAAGGTGGAACGATCAATAAAGCCGCTGTCACCTTCAACCTCGGTGACAACGCGGCCAGGAAACAATATCGCGGCGTCTTGTCTTTCAACACAGGAGCGAGTTTGCCCGACACTGCCGTTATTATTAAAGTCAAACTCAAAGTTAAGCAGCAAGGCGTTACTGGCGGCGGCAATCCGGCTTCAACGTTTAAGGGATTCATGGCGGATATCAAGAAGGGTTTCTTTGGCACAGCGGCTGGATTGCAAGTCGGCGATTTTCAGCCTACTGTCGCGAGTAAAACCTATGGACCTTTCACGCCCGCACTATCCAGCGGCTGGTACAGCATTGACCTGACAAGCGGAAAAGCCTATATCAATAAACTCCCAACGAACGGCGGCTTGACGCAAATCCGCCTGCGCTTCAAACTGGATGATAACAACAACGCACTTGCCAACTACCTCAGTCTGTTTAGCGGTAATGCGCCCACCGCGTCGCGTCCGCAGTTGATTGTTGACTACTACGTTCCGTGAAAGTAATTTAATCCCAAACAGCGCCCCTGATCTCTCCAGCAATTCCAAATCTAAGGACAAAAGTCCAAAAACAAATGAAGTCAGCCACGGATTTTTTAATCTCAATCTGTGGCAAAAGATTTCAGATTTGGAATTGCTGTGATGAACTCTCAAGGGCGCTGTTTTTTATTTGGGGGATACTATCGCGTTATAATTCCAAGCGTGGTCTCTGTACGCTCGAGAAAAGACTCGACCTACTTAACTATTGAAATCATAAATCGGAATTAACCTATGCATATCTTGGTAACCAACGACGACGGCGTGCAAGCGCCCGGACTTTTAGCTCTTGCGCAGGAAATGCGCAAACTTGGCAATGTTACAGTTTTCGCGCCCGATAAGAACTGGTCGGCTTCGGGGCATGTCAAAACGATGGATCGTCCGCTGCGCGTGCGCGAAACTTTTCTCGCGGATGGAACTCCCGCGTTCATGTCAGACGGCGCGCCCTCGGATTGCGTGGCGCTGCCACTGCTGGGACTCATCGAAGGGAAGATTGATCTCGTCGTGTCGGGCATCAATCCCAACGCGAATATCGGGCACGATGTCACCTACTCGGGCACGGTCACAGCCGCGATGGAAGCCGTCATCGCGGGCGTGAAAGGAATCGCGGTTTCGCTCGATTCGCCCGAAGGATACAGATCCAAACTCGATTATTCCACCGCCGCGATTGTCGCGCGCCGCATCGCGAAAAAAGTCATCGTGAATGGTTTGCCCGAAGGCGTGCTGTTAAACGTCAATGTTCCGTATCTTACAGAAAAGAAACTCAAAGGTTACATGATCACGCGGCAGGGATTGCGCGTCTATCGCGACGCGCTCGACGAGCGGGTTGATCCGCGCGGCAAACCCTACTACTGGATCGGCGGCGAAGCGCCCACGGGCGTCATCGAAGAAGGCACCGATTTCGGCGCGCTCTCGCAGGGTTATGTTTCCATCATGCCGCTGCATTTGGATTTGACTCATTACAAGGCAATGGATGTGTTGAAGAAGTGGAAATTTTAGACCGAAGGAAAACATGGACTTCATCAAAAAACTCTTTGGCGGTTCTTCCGTCAGCCCTCAAAAAAACATGTACACCTTCTCCGTCAAATGCCGGCGCTGTGGCGAGATCATCGAGGGCCGCGTGGATTTGAGCAATGACTTAAGCATCGAGTACGAAGAAGGCGGCGATATTTACTACGCGCGCAAGACTTTAATGGGAGAGAACAAATGCTTTCAACGCGTAGAGGTGGAATTAAAGTTTTCATCCAATCGTGAACTTATTGAACGAAACTCAACAGGCGGAGAGTTTGTGCAATAAAAATTCTTTGCGTTAAAATTTCAGGAAAACAATGACCAACTCAAATATCGAACAATACTGGAAATCCTTCCTCGCCACTCTTCCCGCAGATTCTCCCTATCACAGCAAAACCTACGTCGCCGAAGGATTTGGCGACAACCCCGAACTCGCGGATGAATTGGGCGCGCTCATCTTAAGCGGAATCAAAACCGGCACATGCTCCGCGCTGTGGGAGTGGCAAGCCGAAGGCAATCCGATTCCCGAAGCGGGTTTGATCTCCATCACACTCAACGGCGCAGGCGAGCCGATCTGCATCATCGAAACTACAAATGTGACTCAGCGCCTTTTCAACGAAGTGGACGAAGACTTTGCGCGCTCGGAAGGCGAAGGCGATCTCTCACTTGTGTACTGGCGCAAGGCACATACAAATTTTTTCTCGCGCATCCTTTCAAAATTCGACAAAACATTTACCGAAGAAATGCCATTGGTATGCGAACGATTCCACGTGATTTACAAATAGATTCTTCTCACATAGAATAACCTTTATCCTTTATCCTTTATCCTTTATAACTCAACCTTTCCCCTATGAACTCCATCAAAGAACTCATCCCCGTTTTACAAACCGCCATTGGCCCCGTGATTCTTATTTCAGGCGTTGGCTTATTATTGCTCAGCATGACCAACCGCCTCTCGCGTGTGATCGAGCGTGCGCGCAATTTACTGGCGCAATCCGAATCCGCCGGCGGACCTCCGCGCGGACGGCTGCTGACTCAAATTGATATTCTTTGGGCGCAGGCGCGGCTGATCCGCACGGCGATTCTTTTTGCCGCGGTTAGCGTTTTGTGCGCAGCGTTGTTGATCATCGCTTTGTTCATCACTGCATTGTTCGGCCTGGAAGACGCGTGGCTGATTAGCATTATTTTCATTGCCTGCATGCTTTCCTTGATCGCCTCGCTTATCACATTCATCACTGAGATCAACAATTCCCTCTCCGCTTTCAAAGTTGAATTATACGGGCACGAAGAAGAACGAAAATCTTAACGACATGCGCCGTCTTCAAATTCTTCTGCTCACACTCCTTGCCGCGCTGCTCATCTTTCAAGCCGCATATTCTTTACGCTGGGTCATCGCGCACGACGAAGCGCCGCTTTTATACGAAGGCTTCCTCATGCAGTTGGAAGGCCGCATGCCATATCGCGATCTCTTTGATTTTCAAATGCCGGGAAGTTTCATCGCTTACTATTTACTCGGGCTGTTAAGTAACTTCGGCCCCTTCAGACTTCGCCTTCTCGACCTCGGCATTCTCGCCGTTTTACTCACCGTCACATTTTTATTCATGCGCCGCTTTGGGAAAATCCCCGCGCTTGCCGCCGCCCTACTCTTCGGCTTGAAATACATGCAAGGCGGCGCGTTCATGTCCTTGCAGCGCGAATATCTTTTTCTCATTTTTATTGCAAGTGCACTTTGGATAAATCTGCGTGATGATCTGACTCCCCGCGATCATCTTCTGGCCGGATTTTTATTTGGTCTCGCAGCCATCATCAAACCCCACGCCGCGCTTGGACTTCTGCCCATCGGTATTTTTCACATCACCAATCTGCGCAAACACTCGATGCGCTTCCTGCTCCCCGCCGCCATTGGATTCTCAATTCCCATTCTACTCATCACCCTCTGGCTCGCATGGACAGGCGCATTAATTCCCTTCATCAATATCGCCCGCAATTATTGGCCGCTGTACGCGCAGATCAACGGCCAAATGGAAATCACCCCTGCCGGAACTCGCCTCCCATTTCTAATAACCCAATCCATTAAACTCGGCGGACATGCCCTTTGGCTGCTCCCCGCTTTGATTGGCGTTTATCTCACGCCGCAGGAAAATAAAAAACATGCATACCTGCTCGCCGGTCTCGCCGCGTGTTACGCCATCTACCCCGCGCTCTCGGGTCAATTCTTTGAATATCATTACATCCCATTTATATATTTCATTGTTATAACATCCTCATTAGCCTTTGCGCCTGCCATAAAGAACTTTAAACTTTTCACCTTTAACCTTCAACCTCAAGTCATCCTTCCTCTTTCATCCTTCATCCTTATCTTCGCCATCCTCGTCAACGTCCGCCCCTCCAACACCTTCACCCGCCAGATCGAAGGCAGGCCCATCGCAAAGACTACTGACCGCGCCTCCGTCATCGCAAAATATCTTGAAGATAACCTGCAAGCAGGTGACACCGTCCAACCGCTGGATTGGACCGGCGGCACATTGCTGGCCATGCTAGAAACCCGCGCACCGCTTGCTACTACTTACGTCTTTGATTTCTATTTCTATCACCATGCTTCAACCCCTTACATCCAAAGTCTGCGCGCTGATTTTATGAAACAGATGCGGAAAAAAAATCCGCGCTTCATTGTTGAAGTCACCGCCATCGATAAACCCTGGATTTCCGGCGAAGATACCACCCGTGAATTCCCCGAACTGCGCGAGTTCCTGAATAAGAATTATTCAATTGAAGTTGAAAAAGATGATTACTTAATTTATAAAAGGCATTGATTTTTCATGCAAACCTACTGGCTGTTCCGCCTCACTTACCTTTACCTTCTCATCCCATTCATCCTCTTCTCTCTAGGATGGTTGCGCTTAATATTTGCGATCCCTGTCATTGCACTTATTGTTTGGATATTCTTTCAACTTGATCATTCCACAGAATCTAAGCCTTCATCCTTTATCCTTCATCCTTCACGCGCAGCGTTCATCCTTGTTTTCCTCTGGGTCTTCCTCTCCGGCGTGGGCGGATATGCTTTTCAAAACTGGGATCACAACTGGCGCAACGCGGTTTTCCGCGACCTGATCTCATATCCGCTTCCGGTCATATACTCATCCCCCGAAAAGGGACCGGTCACCATGCTGGTCTACTATGTGGGATACTGGCTGCCCGCTGTTTTCGCAGGTAAAATTTTGGGCTGGAAAATTGCAAACCTCATTCTCTTCGCGTGGACATGGCTTGGCGTTTTTCTCACGGTTTTGCATATCAGCCTGAAAATTAAAACATCGGCTTTCAAATCCGCGTTATTTTTCGTCTTCTTCAGCGGCATGGATGCGCTCGGCGGGTTGTTTTACGCAAAAGATTATCCGGCACTTTTCCCTCCCATTCAACATCTTGAGATTTGGTCTGGAATCTTGCAATACTCATCCTTCACAACCCAATTATTTTGGGTATTCAACCAATCCGTTCCGGCGTGGTTGTGCATTGCGCTTGTCTTGAATTCAAAAAGATTGGATATTAAAATATTAAGCGGCGCATTATGTTTCTTCTTCGCCCCGCTTGCCGCGGTTGGATTATTCCCCTATCTGCTGATCGATGGTATTGACGAGTTGCGCCTTAACCTAAAAACGTTCCTGAAAAATATTCGCTATGATGTCGTCTGTGCAGGTGTGGTCATCGTCGCGATTTCGTATCTTTATTTTTCATCCAACACCGCCGCGCAGGAACGCGGATTTCAATCGCTTGTGTTCAAAGATGTTTTTATTTTCTTCCTGCTCGAAGGCGGCATTCTTTGGCTTTTGCTTGCTCCGCAAAGATGGCGCGACCCGCGTTGGGCATTAACCGGGATTCTCCTCTTCCTCATGCCCTTCATCCAACTCGGCAATGGGCAGGATTTCGTCATGCGCGCTTCGATTGCGCCGTTGTTTTATCTCATGCTGATGAGCGGCGAAGCGCTTTTCCAAAAAAGTCAAACACGTTTTTATCAAGCCGCGCTTCTCATAGTTTTTTTCATCGGCGCATTGACGCCGCTCTACGAGATCAACCGCTCCGCATATCGAACCTTCCAATATTATTTTCTACTCGATGCAAGTCAACGTGCCGCGCCGCGCACTGAGCCGGCGACCTCCATCGAAAAAGGCGGCGCGCCTGAGAATGAACATCCCAAGGCGATCCTTGCGGATGATGTTTATTCGCTCGCAAAATTAAAGGATAAACTTGCTAAGAATTTTATTGCAAATGTCAGACAGTCGTTGTATTATCGTTATCTATCGCCTCGTTAACAAGACCCTAAAGGTCTTTTGTAAACAAGCAGTATCATCTAATAAGCAAGACCTTTAGGGTCTATTCATCATAAGGAAAAATCTCATGCCCCAATTTACATCTCCCCCCAATGCTCAAGCCTTTTACACCCAGGTTTGGGATATCGTCCGCCAGATTCCGCGCGGAAAAGTTGCCTCGTATGGGCAGATCGCAAAAATGCTTCCGCCTCCTCCCGGCGTGGAGATTGAAACCTACGTCGCTTTTGGTCCGCTATGGGTGGGCGGCGCAATGGCGCATTGTCCCGATGGTGTTCCGTGGCAGCGCGTGATCAACTCGAAAGGTGAGATCAGCGAGCGGGATGGCGCAGATGCGCGCAGACATATTCTTCTACTTCATGAGGAAGGTGTGGTTTTAAATCCGCGCGGGCGTATTGATCTTAAGAAATATGGATGGAAAGGTTTAAGCGGAAGCGTGAAACAGGAAACGCTATTCTAAAATCCATTTCGCCGCAAGCTCAACGATCAACGCATCCAGAGCCAGATCACCTCACGTGATCTGGCTTATTTTATCCTTTTTGTGCAAAGCAGGATTTATAATAGACTTTATGAATTATCAAAACATCCACGAAATACAGTATGACTCTGACAAGAACCGGCGTATATTCTTCGCCGCGTTGAGTGGATTTAGCGCAGGCACAATTGCCGCGTTCATCTCCGGTTATATCAATATCTGGCTTTTCCCAGACTTGCCCATTCATTTGGAATGGACATCTGTATTTATTGCGTGGCTTTTGCTGGCGGTGTTGGGCGGGGTGCTTGCCGGCGTGGCTGGAATTTCCCAGGAAGGTTGGAAAAGCATTTTACTTTCGGCAGTGGGTATGGCTTTCACGATCCTTCTGCTTGGTTCTTTGCAAAGTTCAGAAAGAACAATGGTAAGAGTAGTTGTGCTTTCTGGTTTATTGTTTCCCTTTGCAGCCATGGTTGCTCCGCTGGCGGTCATCTTCTTTTGGCTTGCGCGTCGTTTTGTTCAGGCTGATTCATCGAAAGGCTGGATGCGTTTTAAGATGATCTTCGTAAATTTGATTGTCATCGTTGCCCTGGGAATACTCCCCGGCCTGTATGTAAAAATGAATTCACGAGCCGAGCAAGGCGTGCGTCTCATTCATGAGATATTGCAAAGCGCACGAACATCCGCGCCCGCCGCGTTTCATAAAGCGCTTTTGAATACTGAAGGCTTTGCTGCTCATAAAGGTCAGCCTTACACCCTCAGTCAGGCTGCATCCAAATATTCAACAGTGGGCGTGGATGTGACCGTGCATTATGACGATGGCTATACAATGCTATGTACGGTTGTGCTGTATCCGGGAAGAGACTCGGCCATGTACCCCTGTAAAAGTCAACTGCCTTAAATTATTTCCCCGCAAGTTCAACGATCAATGTATCCAGGGCCAGGTCTAATGTGATCTGGCTCGTTTTGACTCTTTCGTCAATGCTCAACAAGCGGCGATAAATATTCTCAAGTGCTTCCATCGAAAAGCGATTCGCCTGTCCCGTTGTTTTTTCTGCGACAAAAGGATGGACTCCCAACGCACGCGCGACATCATCTTTGTTGCCGCGCCCGTCTAAAATTTCGCGCGCCTGTAACAGCAAGCGGAATTGGCGCACGACCATGCCCCACAATGCAAACGCATCTTCATTTTCCAAAAGGCGATGTAAAAGCCTTTGCGCGATTTTTCCATTGCCCTGAGAGAGCGCGTCCACGAAGTCAAACACGCTTTGCTGGGATGTGACGATGCAAACCGCTTCAACATCCGATGCACGTACGGGGCGCGACCAGTTGACGTATGCCAATAGTTTCGCGAGTTCCATGCCCGCCTGACGCGTATCCACGCCGACCATCTCCGCGAGTTTTGCGGCGGCGGGAGGTTCGATCTGTCCGCTTTGTTTCTTCGCTTCGTTGATGATCCAGCCGGGCATGTCTCTTTGTTTGGGGAGCATGAAGGCTTGCGTTTTAACCGTGGAAGTATTCTTTGCCGCCCATTTAATTAACCAATGTTTTTCAACTTCTTTTGGTTCCAGCATTTCATACATCACAAGTTTGGCTGTGTCTGGGGCGTTGCTGATGTATTCCTCGAATTTTTTGCGCGTACTTACATTATTATATTTCGCAGATGGGTTTGAGAGAATGACCAATCGCTTTGGCGCGAGGAAGGGCATGGCGTTGAGCGCGTTATTAAATTCCTCATCGCTGATGCCGCGAGATTCGAAGCGCGCGGTATTCATCCCCGCTGTGGTGGGGTCGCTGAAATCGGATTCGAAATCCTTGAGTTTGCGCGCGATGGCAAATTCGTCGTTGCCGTAGAGGATGAAAATCATAAGAATGAGGGATGAATTATGAAGGATGAAAATGGAGAATGGGGAATGGGGAATGGGGAATGATTAATGCGTGATGACTCGGTGCATGCCTTTGCGGATGGGGATGATGTCCACGATTTGCATGTTGCCCATGTCTGCTTCGGTGGTGACATATTGTTGGAGTTTGGGGCCAATCGGACGCGCGATCAATGTGCCGATGACGCCGAAGATCACAGCGATGGGGATGAGCAGAATCCGCATGGTGGTGGATTTTGCTCCGCGCAGCACAGCCCAACTCAGCGTCGCGCCAAATAGCGCGTTTGTCGCCAGATTAGTTCCGCAGCCCGCGTGGATGGCTAATCCGCTTTCGCCTTCGCGTAATCGCTCCAGTGCTTCTGTCGCGGCGATCCAAACATCTTGTGTGGAAAAATCACCGAGCAGGAAAAATCCGGTTGGGTTGGAGTGTCCCGCCATGTTGATGTGATGCTCGCGCGCGAGCATGTGCAGTGTGGCATGTTCAAGCGCGTGATTGCGTCGTGTTTCGAGAATAAAAGGAAGGTCGAGGGTCATGGGGTGATTATACATCTTAAGACTTCATGTCATTGCGAGGCGTGATCTTGTTCTTTGAGCCGAAGCAATCTCTCTTTGCGCAAATGGAGATTGCTTCGCAAAGTGCGCTCGCAATGAAATCTCACGTCTGCATAATCGGCGATGCGTAAAGTTTTTCGATCAATTCCAAAAACTCGCTGGATGGACGATCTTTGAGAATTTCCTTGCGCGCGTCGCGCGTGAGGTCTTTCATCATCACATATTGCACCACATATTTGCGGAACAAACGTTGACCGTCTTCATCGCCATAAAATTCAACGCACTTTGCAAGGTGACTGCGAACGACTTTTTTCATCATTTCAACTGTGACCTGCTCGCGATCGATGTGTGAAAAAATCCAGGGGTTGGGAATTGCGCCGCGCCCGACCATCACCGCGTCACAATTTGTATGCTGCTTCATGCGGGTAATATCTGCAACTTTTCGAATATCGCCGCTGCCGATAACGGGGATTTTCACCAGCGATTTGACTTCGGCAATCGCATCCCAATCCGCGTTGCCCGCGTAGCGCTGCTCTTTGGTGCGTCCGTGAATTGCGATCAGCGAGCCGCCTTCTTCTTCCACAATCCGCGCGATGAGTTTGTAGTTTTTGTTGCGTTCCCAGCCGAGGCGGATTTTACCCGTAACCGGCACGCGCAGATTTTTTACGAGTTTGCGAAACATGCGCGCGATCTTGATCGGCGTGAGCATCATGCCGACGCCCGCGCCGCGCTCCGCGATGGTGCTGGCGGGACAGCCCATGTTGATGTCGATCACATCCGGGTTGAATTCCTGAATTTGCAGCGCGGCTTTGAGGATCATGCTCGGGCTGTCGCCATAGATTTGGAATGTGATCGGGCGTTCGATTTCGGTGAAATACATGCGCTTGGCGGGCTGCTTCGAGCGGCTGAGGATTTTTTCCACTTTGATGAATTCGGTGTAGCTCATCGCTGACCCCAACTCGCGGCAAAGTGAACGGAAAGGCCAATCCGAGTAGCCATCCATCGGCGCGAGAATGGTGTCGCCATAGATCGGCACGTCGCGGATATGAAAATTAGGAGTCTTGATTTCGTTCATAGGTGTGAGAGTATAACAAAATTTTTTCCCCAGATATTACTTTGCTCTATCGGGGGCTTAGCCCCCGATAGAGCAAAGTATATTTTTATGCGGGCTGTTTCTTCAACAACTCCAAATAATGCTTACGGAACTTCGCTACCTTCGGCACGACAACTGCCTGACAATAGGGTTGATTTTGATTGCGCGCAAAATATTCCTGATGATAATCCTCGGCGGCGTAATAATCTTTTAGCGCATCCACTTGTGTGACGATGGGGCTGTTCCAGATTTTCTGCGCGTTCAATTCTTTGATCAGCGCTTCAGCAATTTCTTTTTGCTCGGGCGAATGGTAAAAGATGGCGGAACGGTACTGCGTGCCAACATCCCCGCCCTGACGGTTCAATGACGTTGGGTCGTGAATCGCGAAGAAAACGTTTAGCAAATCGCGGAATGTGATTACAGTCGGGTCAAAGGTGATGCGGGTTACTTCCGCGTAGCCTGTATCTCCATTGCACACGGCGCGATAAGTGGGATTGGGGACATGTCCGTTTGAATAACCTGATTCAACCGAGGTCACGCCTTTCATCTCATCGAACACGGCTTCCAAACACCAGAAGCATCCACCCGCGAGGGTAGTAGTTTCAACATTGTTGCTCATGATAAAGTCTCCTTTTTTATTGTAAAATCACAGGTCTTGCAGGGATATGACGTTATGAAATCGCAAAATATTATTAGAGGAAGATAACAGATTTGAGGCGCGTTCAATGCGTCCAATTGTGTCCGTATTGATATAATTACAACAGATTCAATGACCCCGCCATATAATCAGGAGAAATAAATGAAATCTAAAAATAATCGTTTTTTGGCCATTGCCCTGGCGCTTATATTACTTGCGAGCAGTATACTCGCTTGTGGCGCCGAAGCAACCGCCGCACCCGATAGCGAAGCAAACGCAACGGACGAATCATCATCCAGTGCAACTAACGAGCCAACAAACCCGGCGGCTGAACCAGTCGCGCAGGGAGAACCAGGCACCTGGCTAGTCATGATGTACGAGGATGCGGATGATCAAGTCCTCGAGGAGGATATGTTCATTGACATGAACGAGGCCGAGGTTGTTGGTTCGACCGACCAGGTTAAGATCGTCGCTCAAATGGATCGCTTCAAAGGTGCCTTCGATGGCGGCGGCGATGTGACTTCAACCAAACGCTATCTGCTGACTCAAGATAATGATCTGAATACGATCAACTCACCGGAATTGGCAGACCTCGGTGAAGTGAATATGGGCGACAAGAATACGCTGATTGACTTTGCAACCTGGGCCATGGCTACCTACCCGGCCGAGCATTATGTGCTAATCCTGTCAGACCATGGCGCCGGCTGGACTGGCGGTTGGAGTGATGATGATCCGCAACAGGGCGGAAACCTAAGTATGCAAAACATCGACGATGCACTCGGCGCGATCATTTCCCAAACCGGCATTGCAGCCTTCGATCTGGTCGGTTTTGACGCCTGTTTAATGGGGCAACTGGAAGTAATGAGCGCGATTGCGCCTCACGCCAAATACGCCGTCGGCTCGGAAGAGACCGAACCCGCCCTCGGTTGGGCGTATTCCAGTTTCCTGCAAGCATTGAACGATAATACCGCCATGACGGGCGGCGAATTGGGTCAAGCCATTGTGGATAGTTACGTTGCCCAGGATATTCGCATCACCGATGATCAAGCCCGCAGCGTATTCGCCGGCGGCAATTTTACCCAGGATAGCGTCGCTGCTTCTTTGAGCAAAGACATCACACTAACCGCCGTTGAT
Source organism: Anaerolineaceae bacterium (assembly GCA_009885525.1). Lineage (GTDB taxonomy): Bacteria > Chloroflexota > Anaerolineae > Anaerolineales > Villigracilaceae > Villigracilis. Next base: position 15,281 of record VFKN01000029.1, read on the forward strand.
CTGTCAGCGGTCTCGAATCTGAACGCTGCGGTCAATGATCTGGCCGTTTCATTAACCAGTGTGGATCAGGAAAAAGTGGCAGAAGCGCGCGCCTATGCCCAATCCTATACCAGTATATTTGGAGATGAAGTCCCGCCTTCCTATATTGATTTAGGACACTTCGTAAACCTGCTTGCGGAAAACATCGATGATGCGGCAGTGAAGCAAGCCGCCGAGAAGGTACAAAGCGCCTTGAAGCAGGCTGTGGTCGCTGAAAAACATGGCGATGAAAAACCCGCATCCAGCGGATTGACCATTTACTTCCCCAACTCGGTACTCTATCAGAACACCGTTGTCGAACCTGCTTATGGCTTACTATACGCTGCCTATGTCGGTCGCTTTGCCACCGCCTCTTTATGGGATGACTTCCTAACCTTCCATTACACTGGCAAAGATTTCGACCCCGCTGCTGCTGATTTGGCTGTGTTGACTCCCGCCGAGTCCGCGCAATCTGATTTCGCACCAGCTGTCGAAGAATCCGCGCCGCAGTCGGGCGCCGAAATAGTGCCGCCTGGCGCCGGCGCGCTCACCATCGCCCCGCTTGAAGTCTCCGCCAACGAGATCGGACCGGATGACACCGTGAATATATCCACCGAGATTACCGGCTCAAATGTTGGGTATGTTTACATTTACGTCAGCTATTACGATGAAGAATCCAAATCCTACCTCACCGCTGATATGGATTTTATCGACGCTGAAAACACCAAGGAAAGCGGCGGCATCAATTACCCAGACTGGGGCAATGACGCCACCATCCCCATTAGTTTTGACTGGGAACCGACCCTGTATTATATGAGTGACGGCAACGAAGCCAATGATCAGTTCGCCTTCTTTGAACCCACCATTTATGGCGTCGATACAAAAAGCGATATCTATACCGTACGCGGGCTATACACCTACACCGAGGATGGAACAGAGGTCGAATCCGTTATGGAATTTAACGGGGATGGCGAGATGCAAAATATCTTTGGTTTCGACGGTGAGGGCGGTTCAGGCGCACCACATCAGATCACCCCGCAGGCGGGCGACACCTTCACCATATACGAAGAATGGTTGGAGTTTGACCAGAACCCGGACGGCGAACTGACCGACTACCTGGGAGGTACCATGACCTTTGGCGACACTCCCTTGGAGTATGTTCCCTACTACGCATATTCCGGCAGCTACACGCTGGGTATTGTGGTTGAAGACTTAAATGGAAACCGCACTGCTGAATACACTGAAGTAGTTGTCACCCCGTAGTAAGCCTTATTTTTCGGTTGCTACCGTACATTTCCCCCGTAAAAAACCCTAAAGGTCTTTCTCGTTAATTGGGAATTCACGAAGGTAAAACAGACCTTTAGGGTTTGCATGTACGGTAGAAAATTTTTCAAAGGAGAGTAAAGAATGGAAATTTTCCAGACATTCGAATATAACGGTAAGGTTTTGCAACTTGCCATATATAAACCTGAATCGGACACCCAGCCGGCGGCTAAAAATCCAGATATAAAAGCGCCGGGAGCAGGCCAATTTGAAATTGGAACGATCAATCTTTCTACGGAGAAATTAGCAGCGGGCGAGGAGTTCACACTTAGCGCTCAAGTCAACGGAAAGAAGATCGCTTACATTTACACGGAAATTCTGCTCAACGACAAAGACCTGAACCAATCGTACGGACCTGTTGCGCGTGAATATATTCAAGCGGATCGGAACAAGGAAAGCAGCGGAGTCAGCCGCCCGGATTGGGACGACACGATAAATATCGCGGCCAAACTTACCCCGAGTCTGCGTTTGCTTACAGATGGAGTTAATTCCGCTTTCGGTTTCCTCCTGCCAACGGGATATGACAAATCAGCGTATCAGATCGATGGGCTGTACACGCCCGTCGATGGAACCGCCCCGTATCGTGCTCGCATCACATTTGACGGCGCGGGTGAAACCACGGATGTTATCGCTTACAAAGAACATGGCAGCCGCGCAACCCCGCACGCGTTGACTTTCAAAGAAGGCGACCAATTCACTCCCTTCGTTCAAATACTCACCTCTCCGCCGGACGAGAAAGTCATAAAGGGACTCTCCACGCCGCTCACGTTCCACGGCCAGCCGCTGCGCTGGGTGGAAGAACCGCTGATGCCTGGCGATTATCTGGTTGGTCTGCTCGTCCAGGATTTGGACGGTGGGCTTTCCAGAAAGTACGCACCACTGAACATAAGTAAATAAAAAGCAGGTCATGTGTGAGCATGACCTGCTTTTTTAAATCTCGTTATCAAACCAACTTACATACTCGGCTCAACCAGCTCTTCCTCGACTTTTTCCGGCACTAAACCTTTCTCCAGCACCAATTCGCCATCTTCGTTGACTGCCACTTTGATGGTGTCGCCGTTGATGAATTCACCGGCCAGTACCCGATCGGATAGCGGATCTTCCACTTTTTGCTGGATGACGCGGCGCAGCGGGCGCGCGCCAAACTCGGTGTCGTAGCCTAGTGTGGCAAGTGAAGCAAGCGCTTCTTCGGTGGCGGTTAAGGTCAACTCATGTTCTTTGAGACGTTCCGAAACCTTATCGAGTTCGAGCGCGACAATCTTCTGAATATCTTCCTTGTTGAGCGAACGGAAGATGACCACAGAATCGAGGCGGTTGATGAACTCGGGGCGGAAGGCGCGCTTGAGCGACTCGCTCAATTTCTTACGCATGTCTTCATAGGAGAGACGTTCCTCGGTGACTTCATCACGTTTCATGGCAAAGCCGAGCGAGGTCTGGTTCTTGATCACATCCGCGCCGATGTTAGAAGTCATCACGATGATCGCATTGCGGAAGTCCACTTTACGGCCCTTCGCGTCGCTGAGATGACCTTCTTCCATGATCTGCAACAGCATATTATGAACTTCGGGATGCGCCTTCTCGATCTCATCGAAGACGATGATCGAGTATGGTCTGCGGCGCAGTGCTTCGGTCAACTGCCCCGCGTCTTCGTAGCCGACATATCCAGGAGGTGCACCAACGAGGCGGGCGGCAGTGTGGCGTTCCATGAACTCGGACATGTCCAATTGAATGGCGGCGTCTTCGCTGCCGAACATGAACTTGGCGAGTGTTTTGGTTAATTCGGTCTTGCCAACGCCTGTCGGTCCGAGAAACATAAATGAACCGATCGGGCGCTTGGGATCTTTCAACCCGGCACGCGCGCGGCGTACTGCGCGAGAGATGGCAATGATCGCATCTTCCTGACCGATGATTCCCTTGCGGAGTTCATCTTCCATTTTGAGCAGGCGCTGTGACTCGGCTTCAGCCAGCTGCATCAGCGGAACACCCGTCCACATGGAGACGACTTCAGCAATATCTTCTGCGGAAACAACAGGACTATTTGCGCGATCCCAAGCTGTGCGCAGGCGTTCGATCTGCTGGTTCAAGTCAACTTCGCGATCTTCCCATTCCTTGATGTCTTCGGAGTTGCCTTCTTCCTGCGCGAGTGTGCGATTCTGGCGTGCCTGTCGTAATTGGCCGAAGAGGTCTTTCGCGTGTTTCGCGGCGGGGCTTTTGTACATGCGAACACGCGAGGATGACTCATCAATCAAGTCAATTGCCTTGTCGGGCAGGAATCTTTCGGTGACGTAGCGCGAAGATAAATGGGTTGCGGCTTCGAGTGCTTCATCGGAAATTACAAGGTGGTGATGTTCTTCGTACGCGGAGCGAATCCCCTTGAGGATTTGAATCGTCTCATCCTCAGAGGGTTCATCCACCTGCACGGGTTGGAAGCGACGCTCAAGCGCGGCATCCGATTCGATGTGCTTGCGATATTCATCCAGCGTGGTCGCGCCGATGACTTGCAACTCGCCGCGCGATAATGCCGGTTTGAGGATATTTGCCGCGTCCACAGATGAGCCCGCGGCGCCTGCGCCCACGAGCATGTGGACTTCGTCAATGAAGAGGATCGCGCCGGATTGTTTCAATTCATCGATGATGCGTTTGAGTCTTTCTTCGAATTGTCCGCGGTACATGGTGCCCGCAACAAGCGAACCCACGTCGAGTTGCAGCACGCGTTTGTTCATCAACGGCGCGGGGACGTCGCCATCGACGATGCGCTGGGCGAGTCCTTCGACGATGGCGGTCTTGCCGACACCGGGTTCGCCGATCAGCGCGGGATTGTTCTTTGTGCGGCGCGCAAGGATTTGAATGACGCGTTCGATTTCTTTTTGACGACCAATAACAGGGTCGAGTTTTTTCTCTTCCGCTTTGGAGGTGAGGTCGGTTGCGAGTTGATCGATAAGCGGGGTTTTGGGATTCGCGCCCTGAGGTCCCGCTTTGGTTGGTTGTGGACCGGCCGGCGTGGGGGACGCTGCTGATTCATTCAACACGCGGCGGGTCTGCCTGCGGATCTGGTCGGCTGTTACGCCGAGTCTGCGCAGTGCTTCGGTGCCGGGCGATTCGACGCGCACAAGTGCGAGAAGAACATGCTCTGTACCGATGTAGTGATGACTAAGCCGACGCGCTTCATCCACTGCAAATTCGAGGACTTGCTGTGTTTCGGGGGCGAGTTCGATGTGGGCGGGGTCAAAATTAGTGGACGCACCCGAGATGCGTAGAATCATCTCGCGTACGCGTTCGGGAGTCATTCCGAGGTCGCGTAAAACGCGTCCCGCGACTCCGCCTTCTTCATCCATCAATCCAAGAAGAAGGTGATCTGTTCCAATACTATTTTGGCGTGCGCGCTCTGCTTCCTGATGTGCGATGCTGAGTACGCGCCTTGCTCTTTGAGTAAATCTTTCCATGCCAGCCATAGTTTTATCTCCTGTATCTCATGGCATTGTACCAAAAACGAGGGTGAGTCCATATAGGAAAAAGGTTAGAGTTTCCTTGCAAGTGCATAAAAGTACACAAGGATACAACTAGACAGGTATGCAAGTTTTGCCATGTTTACTTGTGTACCTGTTTCCCTGTCTACATTCTTCACCGATTATCACCGTCCCCTTGAATTTTACCGCGCGCCTGCCTGTCTAAAAGTTTAGTTAAGTTGGCATCGGCGACTTCGTCGAGGGAAAGATCCAATTCGGTGCAGGTTTGGGCGAGATACCAAAGCACATCGCCCAATTCGGCCTTGAGCGCTTCGCGCGTTTCGGCTGATATTTCTCCGCTTTTATCGCGGAAAACTTTCTTGATCTTGCCAGCGACTTCGCCTGCTTCGTTGACGAGTCCAAGTGTGGGGTAGATGACCGCATGTCCAATGGCGGGATATTTTGCGGTAGCACGGGATTTGGTTTGATAATCGTTAAAGTTCATCTGAGGTTATCCTGTAAGTTAGAGTTAAATTTACTATACACCAATTCGTTGAATTTGTCGAAAATATGAGGAGTCCGCTTTAGCGGGCTTTGTAGGAGTAGTCCGCGCGGTCATGAGGGCAAGAGAATTTTAGCGCTCGGATGTTTTTCTGTTTCAGCGAAGCGATTCTGCGCTCGAAACCCGCACGGCGATGAAACCGCCGTGCTATTCCTACGAAGCCGGCTAAACCCGGCTGCCACCTAAAAATAGCCTTATAATCCCATAATGAAAGCAATCATTACCGGCTCAACAGGATTTCTCGGCGGCGCGTTAACGCGCCGCCTGCATAACACAGGTTGGGATGTGACCGCGCTTGGGCGCAACCCCGCAAAATTGGATCAACTTGAAAGCGAGAATATTCGCGCCGCGCAAATCGACCTCAAGAATAAAGATGGATTAATAGACGCGTTCAAAGATCAGGAAATTGTTTTTCACTGCGCCGCGCTGCCATCTCCGTGGGGAAACTTTGAAGCGTTCTATCAAGCCAATGTGATCGGCACGCGCAACGTCATCCGCGCTTGCGAAGCGAATCAGGTTAAGCGGCTGGTGTATGTCTCCACGCCGAGTTTGTATTTTGGATTTGGATCGCGCCTGAACGTCAAAGAAGATGACGCGCTGCCCGAACCGGTCAGCGATTACGCCGCGACTAAAATTCTCGCTGAGCAGGAAGTGGATGCCGCCTTCGCGGCAGGACTGCCCACAATTACAATCCGCCCGCGCGCGATCTTCGGTCCCGGTGACACGGTCATCTTCCCACGCTTAATTCCACGTCTCGAATCAGGTCGCCTCCCCATTATCGGCGACGGCGAAAATATTGTTGATCTCACCTACATCGAAAATGTTGTCGACGCTTTGTTATTGTGTGCTGAATCTCCATCAAATACGCTCGGCAAAAAATACAACATCAGCAACGGCGAACCGGTCAAGTTATGGGAATTGATAAAAAAGATCTGCGATGAACTCGGCTTGCAATTTCCCAAACGAAAGATTACCTATCAAGCCGCCAATGGATTTGCCGCAGCGCTTGAAGCCATTTACACATTAATCCCCACGCATCCCGAACCGCCGCTGACACGCATGTCGATCAACATGATCGCCCACAGCACCACGCTCGACATCTCCGCTGCCAAACGTGACCTCGGCTACGCTCCGCACATTTCAGTAGATGAGGGTTATCAAAAATTCATGCAATGGTGGAAGGAAGACCATTAAACACAAAGGACACGAAGAGCACAAAGGTTTTAAGGAAATTTCTTTGTGTACTTTGTGTCCTTCGTGTTAAATTGTCCTTATGAAAATCAACATTCTCCACGCGGGCTATTGCACCGCACCCGAACACATCGCCATGCACGGCGGACGCTGGCGCACGATCCACTTCCCGGCCATGTTCGCGCTGCTGCAACATCCAACATTCGGCGCGATGTTATTTGATACCGGCTATTCGTATCGCTTCTTCGAGGAAACCAAAAAATTTCCCATGCGCCTCTACCGTTGGACGACTCCGGTCACGCTGCATGAAGAAGAACTCGCCATCAATCAACTTTCAACCTTCGATCTTCGCCCGCAAGATATTTCGCGCGTCTTCATCTCCCACTTCCACGCCGATCACATCACTGCGCTGAAAGATTTTCCAAAATCAAAATTTGTTTACATGCCTCATGCGTTTTCAGGACTTCGAAATTTAACACCTGCCGAAGATGTAAAACACGCCTTCCTGCGCGGATTGATTCCCACCGATTTCGCATCACGCTCCCGCGAAGTGGATATGTCCCAGCCGATTCTTTTGCCGCTTGAATATGCGCCTTTCAAAACCGGCTACGATCTGCTTGGTGACGGCTCCATCATCGGCGTGGAGTTGCCCGGTCACGCCGTCGGTCAAATGGGATTATTCGCCCGTGATGAAAATAATAAATTATTCTTCTTCGTCGCGGATGCGGCGTGGTTGAAACGTTCCATTGTTGAAAATCGTCCGCCGCATACGATCACCAATTTATTGTTCCCCGACCCCGAAATGTACCGCAACACTTTAACGGACTTGCATCATTATTATTTAACACATCCTGATACGCATATTATCCCCTCGCATTGCGATGAGACCATAAAGAATTACGCATGAAACCAGAACTCTATACCCGCGAAAATATCCACACGTTTGAATTCCCATCCACGCCTGACGGTGATTATGCGCGTCACTATCTTTTGCCGATCATCATGAACGGCGCGGAAAAATACATCGCGAACATTTACAACGCGCAGTTGATGATCGCCAAAATAGGCGAGACGATCATCCCCATTACCATTTCAGATTTTCATCCCAATAATTCATATACCTGTTCGCCATATAGTCATTATGTTTCGTATGGCGGATTTGAGGAAGTTAAACATCTCAACAACCCGCCTGTGGAAGCATTGATAAAACTGGTCATGTATCCGATCGCGTGGTACTTTCGCCGCACGGAGTTGGATAAAGTGGTGTATGTCAACAACTGGCTACTCTCGACAAATCTATATCCGCAAATAACAGCGACCCAACTCGAGCTGCTGAGCGAAGCGTTACCGGGATGGTTCCCAGATCGAGTGGTCGTATTCAGATCCGTGGATGTGAAAAAAAATCCGCTTGTGTATGAAGTCCTGCAAAAACAGAATTATGAAATGGTATTGAGCCGTCAGGTTTGGTACATGTATCCCGCGGAGGCGATGCGCACGCGCCAATATAAAGAAGATGTGCGTGTGCTGCGCAATCACGGCTATGAGGTCGTGGAAGGCAAAGATTTATCGGACGAAGAACTTGCGCGCGCGCTGCATTTATATAATTTGTTGTATCTCGAAAAATATTCCTATTACAATCCGCAATTCACTTTTGAATTTATGAAACTCGCGCGTGATGAAGAGACGCTGCATTTGCGCGCCTTGAAACGCGATGGGCAGATCAACGCTGTGATGGGATTTTTCATCCGCAACGGCGCGATGACGCAGCCATTGTTTGGCTATGACACCAGCCTGCCGCAGGAAGAAGGTTTGTACCGCCTGCTGACGCTGATCACATTGCAGGAAGGTTTGAAACAGAATTTACTTGTCCACGCCAGCGGAGGTGTGGGTCCGTTCAAAATGAATCGCGGCGGAAAAAGGATTATTGAATATAATGCTGTATTCACAAAACATCTGCCGCGCAAAAGACAAATGCCGTGGAAGTTGATTAAAAAAATTGGTGAGTTTGCGATACCAGTATTTGAAAAAAATAATTTTTAACCCTGCCTTGCCCCTCTCCTTTCGGGAGAGGGGTTGGGGTGAGGGCGAATTAGGAGCCTAATGCAAGTTGACATTCCCCTTAAGATTATTGGTTTGGGAAGATATTTACCGAAGCGAATCGTTCCCAGTTCGGAACTTGAAATATTGTGCGGACTCCCCGCAGGTTGGGTGGAGCGCCGCAACGGCGTGCGCGAGCGCAGATGGGTGACGGATGAAACGTCGTCATTCATGTCCGCCGAAGCGGCGCGTGAAGCGCTGGATGAAGCGAAGTTAAAGCCGGATCAACTTGATTTAATTATCAACGCTTCGGGAACAGCCGAGCAGGCAATTCCCGATACGGGCGTTTTGATTCAACGTCAATTGGGGTTGGGAAATTCAGGAATTCCTGCGATGACGGTACATACGACTTGCTTAAGTTTTATCGCAGGCATGGATGTTGCTTCAAATTTTATACAAACAGGCAGATATAAAAATATACTCATCACCAGCTGTGATGTCTCTTCGTGCGGAATTAATCCCAAGGAACCTGAATCCGCTTCGTTGGTAGGGGATGCGGCGGGGGCGGTTGTGGTCACACGCGCAGATGATGGCGATGCATCCATGATCCATAACGCGCATTTCAAATCCTATGGCGATGGCGCGTATCTGACCACGATCATGGGCGGCGGCTCGCGTTTACATCCGCGCTTTGAGGGGCACAAGCCCGAAGACGATCTCTTCCACATGGATGGTCCTGCTGTGCTGCGCATGGTGCGCGGCATCGCACATGGATTTTTAGATGAGTTGTATCCAGGTCTTTCAAAAAGTCTGGTGGATGTGGACGTGGTCATTCCGCATCAAGCCAGCAAAGTTGGTTTGTTAATGCTGGAGCGTTTTGGCTGGCCGAATGATAAGATTGTAAAAACAATTGAGACGCTTGGAAATTGCGTGGCAGCGTCCATCCCTATTACCTTATATGAAGGCGTGCGCGCTGGACGAATCCAACGCGGAAACAAAGTCCTGCTCGTTGGCACAGGCGCGGGCCTATCCATCGGCGGAATGGTGTTAACCTTTTAACGTCATTGCGAGGAGGGCATTTGCTCTTCCCGACGAAGCAATCTCAACACTGTGAGGAGATTGCTTCGGGCAAAAACACACCTGCCCTGGCAGGCGGTGCCAGGGGGAGCGCCCTCGCAATGACGAAATAAACACTTATGAATATCCTCTTCACCGGCGGGCGCGCGCCCGCTACCCTTGAACTTGCCCGCGCTTTTCATCGGGCCGGACACACCATTTTTATGGCGGAGAGTTTGCACGGACATTTATCCCAGCCGAGCAGGGTTGTTACAAAGAATTTCATTGTCCCACCGCCGCGCCAGAAAACAGATGAGTTTATCAATGCGCTGAGAACCATCATCCTTGAAAACAAAATCGATTTGCTGATTCCCACCTGTGAAGAGATTTTTTATGTTTCGATTGGGAAAGATCAACTGCCTTGCACGGTATTTGCTGAACCCATTCAAAAATTAAATAAACTACATAATAAATGGTCGTTTGTATACAATGCGGCATCGTATGGTTTGTCGGTACCGCCCACCATTCTGACCGCTACAGTGAACGATGTTCTGCACGCCTATTCCAATTGGAAAGAACTGGTTATCAAGCCTGTTTATTCCCGTTTCGCAGCACATGCTTTAATTCGCCCCACGCTGAAATATGCCTTGTCCAAATTGAACTATGACTCTCCGTGGATCGCGCAGAATTATATTGAGGGGACGGAAATTTGCACGTATAGCATTTGCCATAACGGACATATTACCGCGCACGCGACATATCCATCCACGATTACGGCGGGACACGGCGCGACGATTTACTTTACGCCGATTCACCATCCCGCGATATTCGAATGGGTGAAGAAATTTGTGAAGAAGAATCAATTCACGGGGCAGATCGCGTTTGATTTTATTCAATCGCCTGATGGCCGGATTTTTGCGCTGGAGTGCAATCCGCGGGTGACGAGCGGCGCGCATTTGCTTGCGTCGCACCCGCAATTCGCGGAGGCGTTTTTAAATCCTGCGCTGGAATGTATCTCGCCGCTTGATGACCATTCTTATATATTGGCATCCGCCATGCTTGCGTATGGTTTACCGGCTTCAATTAAGAATAATAATTTTACACAATGGCTGCGCACGTTTTTTACAAGCAGCGATGTGATTTTGGATTTCAAAGACCCGCTCCCGTTTCTGTTCCAGTACCGCAGTATTTCCTCATACCTGAAAATCGCGCGTGAACAAAACATCAGCGCGCTGGAAGCATCTACATTTGATATTGAATGGAATGGGGAAATGTAACGCGGGATTCCTGTCCTGAGCCTGTCGAAGGGTATCTCGCAGTGCAATGCGACATGAATGTCGCGCTACAGAATTAAGCGTTTTTCAATTGAGCAACAAATTCACTTGCGGTGGGAAACCGGTCTTTTGGATCTTTTGCCATCGCTTTTTGTATCGCATGAGCAACATGACGCGGCAGACCGCGAGTCAGCTCGCGCGCGTCGGGCGGAGGAGCATTGAGATGAGCGAGCAGAAGCGCGCCCGTATTGGGCCGTTCGAAAGGCAGCCGCCCCGTCAACATTTGATAAGTCATCACGCCGAGTGCGTAAATATCGGCGCGGCCATCCACTTCGGCGGAAGCCTGAATTTGTTCGGGGGCGATGTAATCAAATGTGCCGAGCATGCCCGTGTTGGTGATGCGCGTGTGTGCGTCGGAAATTTTCGCGATGCCAAAATCGGTCAGCACCACGCGCGGCAAATTCTCGGACGAATCCAGCATCACATTCGATGGCTTGATGTCGCGATGCACAAGTCCGTGCTGATGGGCGTAATCTAAAGCGCTGGCAATCCCACTTAATAAATCTATCGTTCTTGGAAGTTCAATTTGTTTTTCTTCTTTGATTAAGTTGTTAAGGTCGGGACCTGAAAGCAATTCCATCACGATGTAATAGGCTTCGTTCTCATTGCCATAATCCATGACGCGCACGATGTTAGGATGTTCAAGCCCCGAAACGATCTCCGCTTCACGCATGAAGCGCCTGCGGAATTGTTCCTCGCTCGCGAGTGTGGATCGTAGCACCTTGATCGCCACGCCCCTGTTGCGGGTTGGGCTGGTCGCACGATAGACTTCCGCCATCCCGCCGCGCCCGATCAATTTCAAGTCGTTGTAAGAGGAGAGCGTTGCGCCCGTAACAAAAGTTTCGGATGTGGCGCGGATCTCCGCGGGCGTTTTTTGATAATCAATTTGGATGTGATAAAAAACGCGGTCAACAAATCGCTGCAATCTTTTACGCATAGGTTGAAACAGCGCGCCCGCCGCAACTGAGAAAACAGTCGCTACAAGAAAAGATTGATCGCCTTGATGAATGTTTTTGAATATGATCGAGATCAAACCGAGCATTAATGCAAACGTCAATCCAAGCCCGACGGTGAGAATACCGTAGACGATCGAGCGGTTGATGATCAGGTCGATGTCAAATAATTTATTGCGGACAATGGATATGGTGATGGAAAGCGGCAGGATCAAAAATAAAAAGATACCGAATATGCGTGAAGCAATTAGAAAGATCACTCCCGTAAGAGTTGGTTCGGAAAGTGCGGGGATAAAAGCCGGCACGATTTGAAATAATACGAACCAAACAAAAGGCGCGAGGCTGCCGATGGAAACCCAGCGCATTTGTTGTTTTTCTGCGAGCGTGGCGTGTTTATAACGAGCCGAAAAAATAATAATGCCGATCACATACCATGTAGTGATGATGGCGAGGTAGATGTTGGTTCCCAAAGTTACCCAGAAGAAAGGCGCAGTCGGGAAGATATAAATTCCAAGCATGGTAACGATCACAAACGGCACGATGAACTTCACCCAGGCCGGGGAAAATTTTCCATCGGGGAAAAGCATGAGGAATAGGACGATCCCGATGTCACCCATTGCCAGAATTAAACCACCCGCGACTTCAAGTCCTGGGGTTATGGCGATGGCATTGGATAAGTTTGTAATGCGCACCCCAAAGGTGATCAGAAAAAGGGAGGTAAAGATCGCGAACCAGTCATCGGAGCGATGCACGACGAGCAGCCCCGCTGTGACCGAAAATCCGGCGATGAGCAGGATATCCACGCCATACTCAAGAACAGTTTGCAACAGGATGGGAATCGCAAGAATGGTTTGCGTCAGACTTGAATTGAAGAAACCTGAAAAGTGAGGTGAAAGCACGGCCCCCAAAACGCCCAGCGTATAAAGAACAACAACAGCCCAAATAGCCATCAATCCCCAACGCAAGGCGGGCTTATTTTTTAGGGAGGTTTCGTGGGTCGTGGGGGCTGTTGACATTATTTCAGATTATACCGCGATAGATTTTTCATTATGTTGCAATATACGAAACAATGCCTAAAACGTTTCGAATTGATCCAAGGTTATAATTTACGGCAGGAGAAAAATATGCGCATCGTGATCGAAACAGAACCTGGAAATATTGTTGTTGATCTATATCCTGACCGCGCACCTGTGACGGTGGAAAATTTCATGCGCTATGTTAATGAGCGGCGTTTTTTAGGCACGTGTTTTTACCGCGTTGTTCACATGGATAACCAACCGGACAACAACATCAAAATTGAAGTGATTCAAGGCGGGCTGAAAGAAGATAATCACACTCAAAGCCTGCCGCCGATTCCGCATGAAACAACCGAGATGACAGGTATTCTCCACGAAGACGGTGTGATCTCGATGGCGCGCAACGAACCGGGAACTGCATCCTCTGAATTTTTCATTTGCATCAACGACCAGCCCGAGCTGGATTTTGGCGGAAAGCGAAACCCTGATGGTCAGGGCTTCGCGGCTTTTGGCAAAGTCATTGAAGGGATGGATGTGGTTAGGAAAATCCAATCCCTGCCCGCGAAAGGACAGTTCTTGATCTCCGAAGTTTTAATCAAGAATATTTTACGGGTCGCTAATTAATCAATATGGAGGATGCTCATGTGTCGAAGTATAAAACCCCTGCGCTTGCCAGATCGTCCCGCCACTGAACAGGAAATTCAGGAAGCGGCGTTACAGTATGTAAGAAAGGTGAGCGGATATCGAAAACCGTCCAAGGCAAATGAGGAGGCGTTTAATAAAGCAATCAATGACATTGCCGAATCCACGCGGAAGATGTTGGAATCGCTTAATACACCAAGTACGGAAGGAGTCTCCCATGTTTGATACCCGCGAGAAGCAACTTGCAGATTTGGATATCGCCTACGAAGCCTTCATGGAAACTACGCGGAATATTTCCGCAGAAAACTTCTTCACGCCGCTCGGTGATTGGACTCCGCGCGACATTGCGGCGCATTTCATCGGCTGGAATCGAATCACATTGGCGGGTTGCAGCGCACTGCGCGAAGGCGCGGAGCCTTTCTATTTTTACGATGGCACAAATGATTATCGGAAGATCAACGCGAGATTCTTTGAGCAATTCCCGTCTACAGATCGGGATGAACTGTTGAAGGAAATCGCTGTCACTAAAAATGCGCTGGATGATTACCTCAAAACAATTCCCGAAAGTGAATGGGAATTGGATACCGATGTTATCCATTATCGAGGCAGCCCGGCAACCATAGCTCGCTGCGTCGACTCACTCATCCGCGATTACAGGAAACATAGGCAGGAAATTATTGATGGTTTCCCTGAAAATTAAATAAAACATCCCTTGGTTTTATGCCGAGGGATGTTTTATTTAATATCATACTTAAGTTACCCGCAGGAGCGAAATAATTCAAGATGAGCAGAAAAATTTATGAGATAACCCCGAAGGGGTGAAAAGATTATAGATGGCAGACGGAATTTTTTTTCAACCCCGAAGGGGTGTCAGATATTGCAAAAGAACCATGGCATCCCTTCGGGATTAGGATAAATATCCAATCGACTACTATAATCCTTTCATCCCTTCGGGATTGAATTCTACGTGTTTAAACCTTCCTGTGTTTTTCCATATGCTTTTCCATATCTATCAGCAACAGATCCAACGCGCCGACGGAGACTTGTAACTCGCGCAGTGAGATCAGCATCGAGATGATCATTAAAATCAGCGCGCTGACAAAACTCCACTTGCTGCCTGCTATCCAGCCTTCAAAGAGCGCGAACATACTCACCATGCACAGCAGCAGACTTAGCACGCCAGCAATCTGCATGTTGCGGATGAGATATACGCGATAACGCAAATTCGAAATTTGCGCAAGAAGATTTTCATCGTTATCGGCTTTATATTGCTTGTATAAATTGCGAATGATTCCTGCAAGTGTATTGAAGCGGTTCGTATATGCCAGCATCAATAACGTCACTGCGGGAAATAACAGAGCGGGGGTATTAATGGAGAAATCCATGTGCGTTTCCTTTTTTATTCGATCGTTTCTCTCAACTTGCGCGCCAACCTCCCAAAGTGCGGAGTGTAGCGGATGTCATCGTTTCTTGGGCGGGGGAGATCGACTTTTAAATCAAGTTTTATTTTCCCGGGGCGCTGCGTTAATACCAGAACCCGGTCAGCCAAAAATAGTGATTCGTTAATCGAATGTGTCACCATGATGACGGTCTTCTGGCTCGCCTGCCAGATGTGGGAGAGTTCCATCCACATGCGCTCGCGGGTGATCGCATCGAGCGAGCCGAAGGGTTCATCGAGCAGGAGCAGATCGGGGTCGTGGATCAATGCGCGGGCGATGGCGACGCGCTGCGCCATTCCGCCGGAGAGTTCGCGCGGCCACGAGTCTTCAAATCCGCGCAGCCCGACCAGCTCGATCATCTCTTGCGCTTTGAGTCGCGCTTTATTTTCTCCCATCCCTTCCAGTTCAAGCGGCAGTTTGATGTTGTCCATTACTGTGCGCCACGGCATAAGATTGGATTGTTGAAAGACCATGCCGATCTGCGGATGTTGGTTGCGGATAAAGTTTATCTTTCCCGTTGTGGGTCGCAGCAGGTTCGCGATAATTCTTAAGAGCGTAGTTTTGCCCGAGCCCGATGGGCCGAGAAAACAGATAAAGTCGCGCGGACATACTTCAAAGGAAATATCATCAAGTGCGCGCAATCCGCCGTTGTTGTCGGGGAAGACAACGGAAAGATTTTCTACGGTGAGGATGGGGGAAGATTTCATAATATCTCGTCATTGCGAGCCGCGTTTGTTGCGGCGAAGCAATCTCCTCGCATGTTTGGAGATTGCTTCGGGCAAGAACAAGAGCGCCCTCGCAATGACATACTGATTTACGGAATAAACTCGTTCGTGAATGCTTTGTTGATATCAATAGGCGCGGGGATCAATTTCATTTTCACCAGCAGGTCGTTCATGTTCTTCCATGCCTGTGGATTTGAATAACCGATCTTCTCAGCCTTCCAATGTTCAATGGAAGTATTCAGGATTTGCATTTGCACAGCCTTATTTTGCCCGGCGAGATTCTCTACATATTTTTTGCTGATCGTGTACGCTTCATCGGAGTTTGCAATTGTGTCTGCGATGCCATGCGCCAATGCGCGCGCCATTTTTTTGATAAGGTCAGGCTCGTCCCGGATCGTCACCTCGTTTGAGATAAGTCCATTTGCAGTCAGCTGCACATAATCTGCCACGCGCAACTCGCTTACATCAAAACCTTGTGACTTCAAAACGATCGGCTCGTTGGCTGCATATCCAACAATGATATTTTGCTGCTTGCTGGCAAACGCCTCGACCTGATTGAATCCGATCGCATCCATTTTCACATCGTCGGCGGTAAGTCCCGCCGAAAAAAGGATGGCTTGCAATCCGATGTAATTCGCGCCGAACAAACCCGGCAAGCCGATCGTTTGTCCGCGCAGGTCTGCGGGTGTTTTGATATTCAAATCTGGCGCAGAGACAATCGAAATGGGGAACTGCTGATACCACGCGAACGCGTATACCACGGGCAATCCCTGCGAACGCGCGAGCAAAATCTGTTCGCCCGAAGCGACGGCAAACGGCAGCTCACCTGCGCCCACTAACGCAACGCCGTCTGTTTCAAACGAATAATCGAATTCGAGCGCGATGCCTTCTTTTGCGAAATATCCTTTTTCAACCGCGACATAGAATGGCGCATACTGAATGTTCTGGATATATCCCATCGGGAGTTTGATCTTGCGGAGCGAATCCGCGCTGCTGCCGACCCCGGAACTGGTACACGACGCGAGGCTGATTGCGAGCCCGAGGATGAGGTAAATTATTTTCTTCATATATGAAATCTCCTTTGAATATTATGTCGTTGCGAGGAGCGCTCTTGTTCTTCGCGACGAAGCAATCTCAGATTACAGTTAGAGATTGCTTCGGGCAAAGTGCGCCCTCGCAATGACATTATTTATTGTTGCCATTTTAAAAATTTTCTTTCGAGCAATGTCACCATACCGTAAAGCATCAGCGCCAGCACGATCAACATAAACACCGCCACATACACCATGGATGTGTCATATTGAAAATCACCGAGCTGCAATAAATAACCAAGACCATCCTGCGCATTGACCAGTTCACCCACGATTGCGCCGATGACCGATAACGTCGCGCCGACGCGTAATCCGCCGAGCAGAACCGGCAGCGCGGCTGGGACTTCCAACTTAATTAATATTTGCCATCTCGTCGCGCGGATGGAATGCATCAGATCGTATAATGCACTTGGCACAGCGCGGATTCCTACAACGGTGTTGACCAACACCGGGAAGAAGACGATCAACGCGCAAATCAAAACCTTCGAGAGGATTCCGCCTCCCAGCCAGATGACCAGCAGCGGAGCAATTGCCACGATCGGAATTGCCTGACTGGCCACCAGATACGGCGAGAGAATTTTCTCCAGCGTGCGCGATTTTGCCAGCGCATACCCGACGATGGTTGCGAAGGTCACGCCAGCCAGCATACCAAGCAGCACTTCGATCAACGTGATGGCGGTGTGATAGAGCAACGTCCCATTCATGAGCGACTTGATAAAACTCAACCACACGTCGTTGGGAGAAGGCAGGATGAAACGCGGCAAGCCGCTGAAGCGCGAGATCAATGTCCACGCCAGCCAGCCCGCGATGAGCGAGAGGATGCCGAGCCAGGGAATACGGTTAAGAAAATTTTTTATCATCATGTTTTGTTTTCAGACTTCAGACCTGACAGGTTTCTACGCAGCTCTAATTTATTAAGCCGATTCTGATTCACAGGAAATCTGATTAACTTATCTCGCAATAAAACCTGTCAGGTCTGCATTAAAAAAACGCCTCGCAGAAAATCTACGGGGCGCAGAATTAGACCGGAGCGGAGTCAGAGGCGGAATCGTTTTAAGAAAAAGCCCGAAAACAAGAATCGTTTTCGGGGCGCGAATCCACATGTAAACCGTGAGGTCATGTGTTTACCTTCTTGTATCCAGACTATACTGTCGGCCTTGGAATTACGCCAAGTCATGCGCCGTAGTAATTACTACATTGCTCGTGGGCTTTACCACCGATCGGGAATTGCACCCTGCCCCGAAGGTTATTTATTTTGTTAAGATAATTATAACTTATATAGCGCGCCGTATTTGGTCTTGAGATAGTTGATGTACGGCTCGATGGTCAGCGCGGATCCGCTGGCGCGTTCGATGATTTCGGGCGCGGTGAATTTGCTGCCGTGGCGATAAATATTTTCGCGCAGCCAGCCGTGCAGCGTGCTGAATTTGCCCTGCTTCATTTCATCGGGAATGGAAGGATGCGCCTTGAGCGCGGCATTATAAAACTGCGCGGAAAGAATATTGCCGAGCGTGTATCCCTGGAACGAGCCGCCGATGACATCCGCGTACCAATGCACATCCTGAAGGACGCCGTCTTTGTCATCGGGAGGGACAATTCCAAAATCGTGTTCGAAGCGCTCGTGCCAGGCTTCGGGCAGGTCGCGAATGGCGAGCGAACCTTCGAGGAGTTGCAGTTCAAAATCGAAGCGCAGCATCACATGCAGGTTGTAGGTGACTTCATCTGAGTCGGTGCGGATGAGAGAGTTCTCCACCTTGTTGATGGCGGCATAGAACGCATCGAGCGAAACGCCCTTGAGTTGTTCGGGGAAGCGCGCCTGCACTGTTGGGTACATATATTCCCAGAAGCCGCGGCTTCTGCCGACGATATTTTCCCAAAGACGCGATTGTGATTCGTGCACGCCCGAGCTGGTTCCGCCGCCGAGAGGCAAGCCTTCATAAGACATGTCGATGCCCTGTTCGTACATCGCGTGACCGGCTTCGTGCATGTTGCTGAAGAGACAATCTCCAAAATCATCCTCTTTGACGCGGGTGGTGATGCGCACATCGCCGAGCGAGAATTTGGTCATGAATGGGTGATGGGTCTTATCGATACGACCGCGTGAGAAATCATAGCCGAGCTGTTTGACTACTTCCGCGCCAAAGGCTAACTGCTCCGCTTCGGGATAATGTTTGAGCAGCACAGAGTTATCCGTGGGCGGTTGGGATGTGATGGCGCGCACGATAGGCACAAGTTGTTCGCGCAGGTCGGCGAACAACTTGCGTACGCTGGATGCCTTCATGCCATAGTCGGCGAAGTCAATCAGCGGGTCGGCGATATTTTCGTAGCCGGGATAATACTCCGCGAGCTGGCGGCTGAGGTCGAGTGTCTTTTCGAGGTTGTCGCGCACCTTGTTGAAATCGTTGGCGGGGCGCGCCTCGCTCCATGCCTGATAAGATCTTGCGCCATGCTCGTTCAACTCGCCGATAAATTTTGGCGGGACTTTGAGGTCGCGCTCATACTGAACGCGCGTGACGCGGATCAGACTGGCGTCATCCGAATCATAGGGCAGGCTGTCTGCGTAGGGCTGTAGATCGTCGAGCAGATTGCCGATCTCTTTGTCGATAAATTTTTCCTGCGTCATTTGCGCCAGCAGCGCGGATTGTCGTCCGCGTGCTTCCGCGCCGCCGGAAGGCATATAGGTGGCTTGATCCCAGCCGAGCAGCGCGTTGATGTGGGTGAGGTCGCCTACTTCGAGCAGTCGGGTTTTGAGTTCCTGTAATTTCTCATCGTATTTTGCCATGGGAAGATTCTCCTGTATTGAAATTTAGTTTAAATGTGATTTGATTGATACGAGTATAAAGCAAGCAGCGCATGATTAATCTTGCGTAATAAATGAAAGATAGTTCTCGCGGTTTATTGTTGTGAAACTACTACCGGGATAGCCCTCCAGCCAGCTGGAGGGAGGTTTGCTTTGTTTTTCGCGCAATTTGATTTCGTTGGCTTGAAATTTACCATCCCGCTCTTCCACGTAATCTATTTCTGCGCCCGTAGTTAATCGCCAGAAATAACGTGAGGCAGAATTGTTTTGATATGCGTTATGTTTTATCCGTTCACTGATGATGAAGTTTTCCCATAACTGCCCGGTGTCGTTACGGTCATGGAGAGGCTTGAGCATATCAATCACGCTGTTGCGGACTCCCAGATCGTAGAAATAGATTTTATCCATGCGGGTCACTTCGTTGCGCATGTTTCTGCTCAATCCGCCGAGGCGGAACACGACGAACGATTTCTCCAGCAGGTCAATATAACGCGCGACAGTATCTTTGCTCATATCAAGCCGCGTGCCAAGTTCATTCAATGAAACCTGACTTCCGATCTGGTGTGCGAGGAGTTTTATCAACTGAATTAATTTAAGCGAGTTGCGGACTTGCGCAATCTGCAATACATCCCGGAATAAATAAGAAGAGACCAGTTGGTTGAGGTATTCTTTTTTCTCTTCAAGCGATTGCACAGAAAGGATTTCGGGATACGAACCATAAACCAGCAAATCATCCACGCGCTGATTTAATTCAAACGCGTTGCTTTGCGCAGCAAGTTCCCCGCACGAGATGGGATAAAGCGTGTACGAAAAATGCCTGCCCGTCAGCGGCTCCATGATCTTATTGGAAAGGTCAAAGGATGACGAGCCCGTGGCAACAACTTTCACTTCCTGAATGTGGTCGTGCATGAGTTTAAGAGTTGTTCCGATTTCGGGGATTTGCTGGGCTTCGTCAATGACAACCAACTCATACCCCGCAACAAGAGACTTTAGTTTCTGTGTATTCCGACTGGACAATACTTCGGTATACCGGGCATCGTCCGCATCTATTCGCAGGGTTTTGAGCGGAAGATCATCTACAATGTGATTCAATAGCGTGGTTTTTCCCACCTGCCGCGCACCATAGACAATCACCACCTTTGAGGTAGTGAGGATGTGGTCTTTGATTTGGCGAGTGAGCAGGCGAGGGATGTACATGTGGGCAGTATATCATTAAACTAGCCAAACTCGCGTGAGTTTGGCTAGTTTAATAGCGTAAATAGCGCGAGTTTGGCTACTTCAACTGTGACTTGATCTTCTCAGCCGTATCTTTATATGCGTTCAACTTATCGCGTTCCTTTTGGATGAGTGCCGCAGGCGCTTTGTTGGCGAAGTCACCGCCGAGTAAATTCTCCAAACGTTGAATATGCGACTCGGCTTCCTTGAGTTCTTTTTCGAAGCGGACTTTGTCGTTGGCGAGATCAACCATGCCGGCGAGCGGAATATAAATTTCGATAGAGCCAACTATGAGGGCGATGGAGTCAGCGGGTTTGTCTTGAAGAGATTGGTGAATAGAGAGTAGAGAGTAGTCGAGACCCGCGAGGGAGGCGATGATTTGGGATTGCTCTTGGAGCAAATCCATTTTTGCGCCCACCGAAAAACTTGCGGTGAGTTTCTTGTTCGGCGCGATATTTTTCTCCGCGCGTAAATTGCGGATCGCGCGCACGATCTCTTGAATGAGAGTGAAATCCGCGATCTTGGATTCTTCCCAGCCTTCGGGTTCGCGCGGCTCGGGGAATTTCGCCACGATCAACGCCAGCGGCCAATCTTTGGCAAGCTGCGCGATGGGCGATTCGAGCAGCGCGCTGCGAAGATGTCCCCACACTTCTTCGGTAATGAAGGGTGTAAAGGGATGCAGCAGTCTTAAACAATTATCAAACACGCGAACTAACGTCACTACGGTCTGTTCTCTATTCTCTTCTCTCTTCATCTGCTCTTTCGCAATTTCCACATACCAATCCGCGAAATCAGACCAGATGAAATCATAGATCTGCTGACCAGCCAGGCCATATTGGAAGTTCTGGAATTGCCGCTCCACGTCGCGGATGAGGATTTCGAGTTTTGCCCAGATCCAGGAGTCTGCGAGAGAGTAGTGATTAGAGAGTAGATGATCAGTCTCTAGTCTCTGTTCTCTATTCTCTTGAAGCCCATCCACCGCATTAATCACAAACTTGCCAACATTCCAAACCTTATTCGCAAAGTTGCGATTCGCTTCCACTTTCTTCACGCCCACGTTGGTGTTATTTCCGGGCGTTGAACCAACCAAAAGTGTGAAGCGCAGCGCGTCCGTGCCAAGATCATTCATGATGATGAGCGGGTCCATCACATTGCCTTTGGTCTTGGACATTTTATGCCCGTGTTCGTCGTCCACAAGTCCATGCAGGTACACGGTATGGAACGGCACTTCGCCTGTGAACTCAAGTCCGCTCATGATCATGCGCGCCACCCAGAAGAACAAAATGTCATAGCCCGTTTCCATGTATGAGGTCGGATAAAAATATTTTAAGTCAGGTGTCTGCTCGGGCCAGCCCAAAGTGGAGAAGGGCCACAAACCGGATGAGAACCATGTGTCGAGCACATCCTCATCTTGATGAATATCTTTCGAGCCGCAGGTCGCGCATTGGGTCGGGTCTTCGCGCGCCACGGTCATGTGATTATCGGGGCAGTACCACACCGGAATGCGATGTCCCCACCACAGCTGGCGGCTGATACACCAATCCTTGAGATTTTCCATCCAGTTGTAATATGTTTTTTCAAAGCGCTCAGGCACGATCTTAATGCGTCCGTCTTTCACCGCGTCGAGTCCAGCCTTGCCCAGCGATTCAATTTTCACAAACCATTGCTCAGAAATCATTGGCTCGATAATCTCTCCGCCGCGCTGTGAACGCGGGATGGTAGTGAGATACGGCTCTTCTTTGATGACCAGCCCCGCGGCTTTCATCTCAGCCCAGAGATTTTTCCGCGCGTCGAATCTATCCTGTCCCTGATATTTTCCGCCGTTCTCGTTGACCTTCGCTTCTTTATCCAACATGGAGATGATCGGCAAGCCGTGACGATGTGCGATGGCGTAGTCGTTCGCGTCGTGTCCGGGGGTGATCTTCAGCGCGCCGGTACCGAACTCCATGCTCACATAGTCATCTGCGATGATGGGAATCTCGCGCCCGAGAATTGGCACAATGGCGGTCTTGCCGATGAACTTCTTGAAGCGTTCATCTTCGGGATGCACAGCCACAGCCGTGTCACCGAGAATTGTTTCGGGGCGAATGGTTGCGACAGGAATATACTCGTCCGAATCTTTCAGCATATATTTGAAGTAATATAACTTCGCGTTCTCTTCGCTGTATTCCACTTCGAGGTCAGACACCGCGGTCTTGAGTCCCGGTGACCAGTTGATCAGGCGCGGGCCGCGATAGATCAGTCCCTTTTCATACAGGCGCACGAAAGCCTCACGCACCGCGCGGCTGAGACCTTCGTCGAGCGTGAAGCGTTCGCGATCCCAATCGCACGAAGCGCCGAGTCTGCGGATCTGATTGGTGATCATGCCGCCGTATTTTTTCTTCCACTCCCAGGTGCGCTCGATGAATTTCTCGCGTCCCAATTCTTCGCGGGTGATTTCTTCGGTCTTGAGCAGATCGCGCTCCACCATCAGTTGAGTCGCGATGCCCGCGTGATCCGAGCCGGGAATCCATAGCGCGGAGTAGCCCTTCATGCGGTGATAGCGAATCATCAAATCTTCCACGCTGACGAACATAGCGTGACCGATATGCAGCTCGCCGGTCACGTTTGGCGGGGGAATCGCAATCGTGAATGGCTTGATATTCGGGTCGAAGCCCGGCTTGTTGGGGTCGTTATGCGGCTTGAAGTATCCGCCGGTTTCCCACATCGCATAGATGCGCTGCTCGGTGGATTTGAAATCGTACGCTTTGGGTAATTCCTGTTTGGTCATGGTAGCTCCTTGATTAGAGAGAGTAGTGATTAGAGAATAGAGATTAGTCTTTCGCTTACTAATCTCTATTCTCTAATTATCTTAGCTCTTAAAATAAAAACGCCTCGTCCAAAAAGAGGACGAAGCGCAAACTCCGTGGTACCACCTCAATTCGTCTAAACTAAAAGACGCACTTGAATTTGCTGTAACGGGCAAACCCGCGCCGTTCTACTAATTACTGATCACTGACCACTAATTTTCTTCGGCATTCAAAATCAGACGACTTCTGTAATTTTTTTCTGCGAAGGCTTTCAGCCGATGACCTTCTTTTCTGCCAGAGTATAAATCACGTACTACTTCTGAATGCTTGGGATTATATGCCGGAGAGGAAGATGCGTCAAGAAAATTGATCGCGCTTTTAAATCAAGAGAGCCGCTAACCTATGCTCCAGCCGCCGTCCTCGGCGGCGTTTTGCAAGGTAACCCTGCGCCGGGGACGGCGCAGGGAGCAAGAATATTGATCACGCTTTTAAATCAAGAGAGCCACGGCTACCAAGCGTGGCTCTCTTTTGGGAGGAGGAGAAGAAATGAATCATCTTCATTTGTAAATATACTATGTATGCCGCATGACTGCTTGACGCTAGACCTGCGCTTCCTATACGATTGACCGACAGCTAACAACATTGAAATGTGTAAATGCGAAAAATGGATCATAAATCATGGATTTTCATCCTCATTAACGTATCATCTCAAAAATCAGGGGCAGGCAAGCGAATAGCCCTGCTCCTGCGTGAGTTCGCGAGCAGCCTTTTGAATTAATTCAGAAAGTGGCGGGATGGCTTTTTTCTTCAAGATGCGGTCACGCACATATTCGTAGAAACTGA
>VFKN01000153.1 GCA_009885525.1 Anaerolineaceae bacterium
GGTTTTCGCCCGAAGCAATCTCCTCATAAATACCGAGATTGCTTCGCCGCCAAAGTACAAGCGTTGTACTGAGCCTGTCGAAGTAAGCGGCGGCTCGCAATGACATTGAGGGAAGTTACTAATTTACAGTCTCTTAGATTCGCCAAAATCTGGCATAGAACCTTAAAAAACTTCAAATATGAGA
Source organism: Anaerolineaceae bacterium (assembly GCA_009885525.1). Classification (GTDB taxonomy): domain Bacteria; phylum Chloroflexota; class Anaerolineae; order Anaerolineales; family Villigracilaceae; genus Villigracilis. Next base: position 185 of record VFKN01000153.1, read on the forward strand.
TGCGTCATTCGAAGGTATAGCATAATCGGTAGTTGGTAATTGAAGGGGAGGAAAAAGTATAGTAGGACGTGCTCCTGTCACTTCTCTAGACAAGAAAATCCTAATCATCGGAAAGTGCATCAGCGTCTTTTCAAATGTCAAATAGGCACAGCAGAATGTACGACATGAATGTCGTGCTACTTCATCGCCTCAAGGATTTGCTTCGCCAGCATCGACATTTCTCTATCCGCGCGGTTCGCAGCGACAGATTGCAGCGCAGGCACTGCGCGTGCGTCACGCAGTTCACCAAGCGCCAGCAAGGATTGCTTCTGTACTTCCCAATCCGGGTCTTGCAGCATCTCGATTAACAAAATGACTGCGCGCTGATCTTTGATTCTGCTCAAGGCGCGGACTGCGTTCTCACGCACATCCGCTTCAGGATGACGCAGGGCCTCGATAAATATTTCAATGGTTTGTGGCCCAAACTTAATCAGCGACTCAGCCGCGGCTTTCCCTACTTCATTATGCAAGTCATATAATGTCATGCCGAGTTCTTCCACGGCGCGCGGGTCGCCTATTCTGCCGAGCATGATTGCGGCAAATTTGCGGACGGTAGCTTCTTTATCTGCAAGGGCCTCGATCAACGGGTCAACTACAGCCGGGGCCATTTTTTCGATGGCGGTTAACAGATCAGCAACAGATTGCTCACGCTCGAACCACCAGGACGAATCGTGCAAGGCCTCGATCAGAAACGGAATCGCGGCGGAATGTTTCGTATCGCCCAAGGCACGCGCCGCGGCCTGACGTACTTCGATCTTCGGGTCATCGAGTAAAACATTGGTGATGTCGTCAAACGTGGCGGGGTCGCGGAATTTTGCAACTGCAATACATGCGGCGCTGCGGACTTCATCTTCAGTATCTTTGAGCAGCGGCAATAAATATGGGATGACGCGCGCATCATCCATATTGGCTAAAGCCAGTGCGGCGCGGGAACGCACCGTATAGTATTCGCTTTTCAACGCGTCAAGCAATGCGGGCATGGCGGCTTTATCTTTGCTGAAGGAGAATACTTCAACGACGCGTCCGCGTATGAGTGGATGGGCGCTCTTGAGTTGCTGAATCAATTCGGGAGTTGCAGAAGGTATTCGGGCAAGGATCTGCTGGTAAAGCAGAATCAAATTCGTATCTTGAGTTTGAAGCGCGGCGATCAGCGGCGAAACGGAATCTAGGCCGAGTGTGATTAATTCGCGGGTAGCCGAATCCCGTTTTGCGGAATCCGCAAGAAGCGCGATTAACCTCTTTACATCGTTTTGTTTGGATGAGCCAGTTAGCCAGTTCATATTTTTATTGTATCTTAATTTTATCCGCCATGTGAAATTAGTCATAATCTTTTTTAGAGTCGAAATTACGACAAAATTTCTCTGATATAATCCCCGATTCGGTTTACAAATATGACACCTTAAGGAAGGTTTGGTGTTGTTTCACCTGACTATATAATTGGAGTAGATCAATGAAGAAAGAACAACAGATAGATTTATATTATCAAATGGTACTTATTCGGCGCGTGGAAGAACGTGGCGCGGAACTGTATCAGGCTGGCAAGATCGGCGGCTTTATGCATTTATACATCGGGCAGGAAGCTGTCTCGACCGGTTTGATCGCGGCGCGCGAGCCGCGTGACCGCGTGATTACGGCGTATCGTGATCATGGCGTGGCGTTGAACTGTGGCATCTCTGCTAATGAAGTGATGGCGGAATTGCTCGGCAAAGCGACGGGCATGTCGAAAGGCAAAGGCGGCTCGATGCACATGGCGGATACGTCCAAGAATATGTGGGGCGGACATGCCATTGTGGGCGGTCACCTCCCCATTGCCTCGGGCTTCGCGATCGGCGACCAGTATGCAGGCAACGATAACATCACCATTTGCATGTTCGGTGATGGCGCGACCAATATCGGTTATTTCCATGAGGCATTAAATATTGCCAAGACTTGGGGATTGCGTGTTTTGTGGGTTTGCGAAAATAATCAATACGGCATGGGCACCTCGGTTGACCGCGCTTCGGCTGTGACGGAAATTCGCCAGAAGGCGGAAGGCTACGGCATGAAGAATGGCCAAGTGGATGGCATGGATGTTTTGAAAGTGTACGATGCCGCAAAAGAAGCGCTTGAATTCGTGCGCACAAATTCACAGCCTTACCTGCTTGAAATCGACACCTACCGTTTCCGCGGACATTCGATGGGCGACCCCGAGCGTTATCGCAAAGCGGAAGAAGTGAAGAAGTGGCAGGAGAACGATCCAATCGGGATCTTCAACAAATATCTTTTGGATAAAAAGATCGCCACGCGCAAAACGCTGGATGATATCGAAGCGCAGGTGGAAGAGGAAGTGATCAAAGCGGTTGAATTCGCCGAAGCTTCACCCGAACCCGCTCCGGAAGAGTTGTACACGGATATTTTCGCGGATTAAGTAGACAAGGAAACAAGTAGACACGTAACACGGAAAGACCTTGTATACCTGTGTACTTATATACCTGTTTACTCTCCGCACGAGGACACACACATGGCAAAAATTACAATGCGCGAGGCGATCTCGCAGGCTCTGATGGAAGAAATGGACCGCGACCCGGCTGTATTTATTATGGGCGAAGAGGTCGGCGTTTGGGGCGGCACGTATGCCGTGACCAAAGGCTTTTTTGATAAGTACGGTGCGAAGCGCGTCAAGGACACACCGATTGCAGAAAACGCGATTATCGGCGGCGCGATCGGCGCGGCGATGGTGGGTCAACGCCCGGTGGCAGAGTTGATGACCATCAACTTTGGTTTCTCGGCGATGGATTACATCGTTAATCAAGCGCCGAAATTACATTACATGTTCGGCGGACAATTCAAAGTGCCGCTGGTGATTCGCGCGGTCGGCGGCGGCGGACGTCAACTCGGCGCAACGCATTCGCAGACTCCCGACGCGGTTTTCGCGCACTTCCCCGGTTTGAAAGTTGTCAGCCCCGGAACGCCGGAAGACGCCAAGGGTTTGCTCAAATCCGCTATTCGCTCGGATGATCCGGTTTTGTTCCTCGAACACGCCACCATGTATCAAGTCCGCGGAGAAGTTCCCGAAGGCGAATACACTATTCCCATTGGTAAATCCAAAGTGCAGCGTGTGGGCAAAGATGTGACCATTGTTACTTATTGCAAAGGTCTCGAACTTTCGATGAAAGCCGCGGAAGAATTATCCAAAGAAGGCATCGAAGTTGAAGTTGTTGATCTGCGCACGCTGCGCCCGCTCGACATGGAACCTGTGCTCGAATCATTCAAGAAAACCAATCGCGCGGTCGTTGTCGAAGAAGGCTGGAAGTCTTACGGCGTTGGCAGCGAGATTGTCAGCCGCATCTACGAAGAAGCCTTTGATTATGTGGACGCGCCGATTATCCGCGTGGCGCAAAAAGAAGTGCCGCTGCCCTACAACCGCACGCTCGAACAAGCCGCGCTTCCCCAAGTCGCGGATATTGTTGCGGCGGTGAAGGAGGTTTTGAAATAATGGCTGAAACAATTTCCATGCCCAAACTCGGCTTCGATATGGCTGAGGGTTTGCTCGTCCGCTGGGTGAAACAAGTCGGCGAGAATATCAATAAAGGCGATGTGCTGGCTGAGATCGAAACCGATAAAGCCACCGTCGAAGTTGAATCTTCCGCGAGCGGCGTTGTGTTGCAACTCATCGTCGATCAAGGCACGATGGTGCCGGTCAACGCGCCGATTGCTGTGATTGGCGCGGCTGGAGAAGTGGTCAGTGAGCAGTCATCAGTGGGCAGTAAAAAAGTTGTGGATGAAAAACCCGCGACGGAGACTCCCACCGCATCTGCTCCTGTCGCGCAGGTTGTATCCACACCCGTAGATGGCCCCATCAAGGCATCGCCACTCGCCAAGAAAATCGCGCGTGACCAGAAAGTGGATTTGTCCAACGTGCAAGGCACTGGCCCCGGCGGAAGAATTGTCCGCAAGGATATTGAAACGGCGCTGGCAAGTAATCCCCCTTCGGGGACTTCGCAGTTATCAGTGAGCAGTAATCAGTCCACGCAATTACCAATCACCAGTTACCAATCACCAACAGCCAATCACGACGACAAAATTATCAAAACAACAAAACTCCGCCAGGCCATCGGGCGCAGACTGGTTGAGTCGAAGACGACCATCCCGCATTTCTACGTGACGCACGAATTTAAAATGGATGCGTTGATGGACATGCGCAAGCAGGTCAATGCGTATTTGCCCGATAACGAAAAAGTTTCGGTCAATGATTTTATTCTCAAAGGTGTGGCGTTATCGCTGCGACAATTCCCCAATTTGAATGCAACGCTCAAAGGCACTGAGGTTATCCAGTTTGGGCATGTCAATGTCGGCGTGGCAGTCACCGTCCCCGGCGGCCTGATGACTGTCGTGGTCAAAGACACCGATCAAAAGACCTTGCGCCAAATATCGGGCGAAGTTAAAACCATGGCGGCGCGCGCGCGCGATGGCAAAGTCAAACCCGAGGACGTGGATGGCTCGACCTTCTCCACTTCCAATTTGGGCATGTATGATGTCGAGGAGTTCATTGCCATCATCAACCCGCCCGAGGCTGGGATTTTGGCGATCAGTTCGGCGCGAGAAATTCCGGTGGTTGAAAATGGCGCGATAAAAATCGGCTGGCGCATGAAAGCCACTATCTCTGTTGACCACCGCGTCAGCGACGGAGCCGAAGCCGCGCAGTTCATGCAGGCGCTGGCTGGGTTCCTGGAAAATCCGGTCAGGATGTTGGTGTAAAATCTTATGGTCACGTTTGAAAACGTGACCTACTTTTTTGCTTGTGCTATACTTAATTTATGGATGAATACGAATTCCCCAAATTAGATAAAACCGTCTTCTCGGTTGTGTCCTCCTTTGAGGAAGAGGATAGGGAAGACAGGGAATATTGGCTTTCCAAAACTCCGCTTGAACGCCTGCAGCACATGGAACTTTTGCGGAGAATCAATTATGGCGATAACGCTACCGCCCGACTTCAAAGAGTTCTTCAAATTGTTGAAAGGGACGGCGATGATGTCCAAGTAATTGAAAGGAGAATTTCAATATGACTCTCTTTTTAACACCGATCAAACTTCCCATTCAAGATTGGGACAGGATTCTGCAACTCGGCGCAGACAGCCGCACACGCGAGCTGCAAAATGAACTTACTAATGCCGAACAAGCCATAGTCGAATTCGAAAGGCGGTTTGGTATGTCATTTGCGAATCTTGAAAAAAAGGGATTGCCTGTGAACGCCAATTTTGAAACTCACGATGCTTACATCGAATGGCAGAGTTGGGAAATCCGCCGCACCGATTTACAAAACCGTTTAACCACATTGCATTCTCTGGAAAGACAGCATGACAGCTAATGCACTGCAACGCATTGCCATTTTGCGCGATCTGGCAAGCGAAATAATCGCGGAAATTGAATTGCTTGCCACCCCCAACTCAAACTTAATTCGCTTGCGCGCCGAACTCACCAACAGCGACAAATTGCACATCAGCGAAGCATGGGATGAAGAAACCCTCATTCGATATGCCTATTATTGGTTGAAGCAAAACGACGAACTTCGCATTGGCTGGGATAATGCCCCTCATCATCCCAAAGTCTCCACCCATCCACATCACAAACATATTTCAACCCAAGAGAATATTCAAGCGTCTGAAGAAACGAGATTGGAAGATGTGTTAAGATTCGTCAAAAAGAAATTGGAAGAAGAAAGGCAAAAAGATTAATCTGACATCGTACCTTTCAGGGTAAGCCGCGCAGCGCGAAGCGTGCAGGCGCTCCCGAAAAAGTGTCGGGACAGGTGTGGCTGGGTTCCTGGAAAATCCGGTCAGGATATTAGTATAAAATCCAAACCGAGGCGATGAAGGCTCGGAGTTTTTCAACTTTTATTTATAGAAAGGAAAAATAATATGACAACAAGAAATGCAAATGCAGTTTGGACTGGTACCTTGAAAGAAGGCAAGGGAACCATGAAGTTCGGTACCTACGAAGGAGCATATACATGGTCGTCCCGTTTTGAGGATGGCCAGGGTACCAACCCCGAGGAGTTGCTCGGTGCGGCACATGCAGGCTGTTTCTCCATGGCCCTGAGTTCAGGCCTTGGCAAGAATGGCTTTACTCCCAAGCAAATACAAACGCAGGCACAGGTCACACTTGAGGTAATAGATGGCAAGAGCCGCATTACCAAAATCCACCTGACCACTGAGGCAGTTGTGCCTGACATCAGCGATGAAAAGTTCCAGGAAATCGCTGCAGCGACAAAGGAAGGCTGCCCCGTCTCCGTGGCACTGGCAAGCACGCCGATCACATTGACCGCCCGCCTGTTGGCTGAATAAAAAAAGCGGAGCACATCCAAGGTCGGCCCGCACATGAAAGCCGCCATCTCCGTTGACCAGCGTGTCAGCAGCGCGGAGCGTGCAAGCGCCCCCGAAAGAGCGTCGGGGCAGGTGTGGCTGGGGTTCCTGGAAAATCCGATAAGAATGTTGATGTAGAAAAGCAAAACTCCGAGTTTTCAAAAACTCGGAGTTTTGCTAATAAAGCAATGGGCGTTTGGTATTTTCTACTACGGCTTACTGATTGTTACCGATTGAAATTGAACGCTTACCGGCGTTTGTCCGCCTGAAGAAACAGAAACACCGATCTTCCCTTGCTCAAAACTGTACTGGGCTGTTGATGCTGTACGGGCCTTCTCGTCGTTGATAAGCAAGGTTAGTGTATTTTTCTCGCAAATTACCGTATATTTATTAGTTGCCTGTCCGGTTTTAATGGCATTAGAGCCGCCGCTTGCAAGCGTGTCATAAAAATTGGATAACTTGGTATATGCCAGAATATCATAACGGCCATCATTGTAGACATTGAATTCATACCAGCCGCGCTCGCTGTAACGGCAAAGCAGGCTAATATTATTTGTATTCACCCCCAAGTTAACCGCAACAGCATCAATGCGCACATCGGTATACTCAAACCCTTTATAGGTCAAGTAAGCATACACTTGCGGGGCTGTGATCTCGAATGCCAGATTGCCGCCAGTCGCTTTTAAATTAAGTTTATCTTCTGTTCCACTGGTTAAAAGCGGAGCATCCCAATTACTCAATGCGGCATCGGAATCGAAGTCTTCAACGTGATATGGCGACAAGGTCGGGATTGGAACAGCGGTTGCAGTTGACTCTATTTCCACAACGACAGTTACGGTAGGAGTTGGCAAATTAACAATTTCCGTTGGCGCTTCGGTGGCCAGATTTCCAATAAGCGGCGCTTCGGTGGCTGGGGTTGCAGTTGCCTGACTGGAGAGAGCACTATATCCAATTCCGGCAATGACCAGAGCAACCACCGCAACGACGCCGATCACCAGTCCCATGGAAGTTGGCTTCTTTTGAATGGGTGCGGCTGGGGCGGGTTTTACTTTGGCGGGCTCCGGTTTCGTTTCAACAGAGAAACCACCTTCTTTTACAGCGACAGGTATGGAGGCTTCCTCCACAAGATCGCGGAGCAATTCTTTAGCACCTTCAAGACCTTGTTGAAAATTCTTGTTAGTAAAATCCACATACTGAAAACGGCGCAAACGCAATGGCACATCGCAATTTTCAAGCAATATAGGCAGAATACGCTTGCCATGATCGATGGCGTAACCGATCTCATCTTTGACATTCTCAGATGCAATGGAAGCGGGCGTGAGGATAATCAGAAAAATGGAACATTCCCGCAAGGCCTTCTCCACTTCATCATCCCAGCGTGAGCCGGTGGGAATATCCAGCTGATCAAACCAGACCGGGTAGCCCGCTGATCTCAACTCTTTCGTGAGTTTCGTTGCAAACTCCTTATTTATTCGCGAATAACTAATAAAAGCACGGCGTTGTTTTTCAGCAGTCATATTTCCTCCGGGTAGGTTTACTGATCGAATTTTCACCCATTATATATCAGGATTATCCGGTTGCAAAAGGAATTTTTTGGGGTCAGCAATTCCAAATCTGAGGACAAAAGCCCAAAAACAAATGAAGCCAGCCACGAATTTCACCGATCTGCACGGATTTTTTAATCTCAATCCGTGTAAATCTGTGGCAAAAGATTTTAGATTTGGAATTGCTGTTTTGAGGTTCATTGGGGAGGGGCCGTGACGACCCGTTTTTCAACGTCCCAATTTAATCTCGGATTAGGTCTACTATCTTCAAAATCAATACACAAGATTTTTGGGCGTCGGACAATAGGACTTATAGCATTTTCAACATAAAACAAAAATCGGCACGCCCTGAAAAGAGCGCGCCGATTTTTATAAATTTATTTCTTACTTGATCAAACCCACCGCGTCAAACCAGATTGTTCCGCCGGCTTTGGAATAGGTGAAGATCACCTTCACACTGGTATATGCCGCGGGTGCAGTGAAATTCATTGTGACCTGCTTCCAGTCATATGTCTTCCCTGCCGGACATTTCAATGTTTTCGTTCCTTTCAAGAGCGTTCCACTATAGAACGAAACTTGCGCCTGGCAGAGACCTAGCGTTGGCTTATTACTGGCTTTGACCCAATAGGAAAATTTGAAGGCATTGCCCTTTGCGCCGCTGAGTTTGCGTGTTTGCGTTAGCGTTTTGGTTTTTCCATTTGCACCGATAATCTTTATAGATGCTGCGCCTTCCTGCTTGATCGTTGTGGATTTTCCATCGGTCGCTGCGAAGCTGGCAGCCACCCAGGAGGTTGGGATCTTTGATGTTGGTTTCGGGTATTTGTTGAACCCGCCGTTAATGGAGACGCTTGGCGCTGTGGAGGCCTGATATTCATATGCGCCGATATCGCAATGTATGCCTTGCGGACGAGCAATGCCACGCTGATCGAGGCTATTAACTGGACTCGCAGAACAAGTGGCATCATCTCCAGCGTCAATTGCAGAAGAACCTGTTTGTAATGCCATTGTTTGAGTGGGTCCACCGTTGCTGGCGAGTGCGGCGAGTTTTGGGTCACCACTCAAGGATGCAGAGCAGGAACCATCTTCTACCAGGTTGTTGATGTTAGTAATAAAGGTGCCGGAGTAGACGCAATCACCGCCAGTGGAGTTGGCGATGATATTATTGGCAAAGTGTATACTGCCTGTTGTATTGTAGACACCGCCACCGTTACTATTACCGGATAATGTAGCAATGTTGCCAGAAAATGTGCTATTTGTGATTGTTAATGAGGAACCATAAATGCCGCCGCCATGCGAAGCATAGTTGCCAGAGAAGGTACTATTCGTTACATTAAGTATTCCTCCATAATTTGAAATTCCTCCACCATCCCCACCAGAGTTATTGGAGAAAGTACTGTTTATTACAGCAAGTATGCTGGCATTGTAGATTCCATTGTTGTTGATACCACCACCACCGCCATAAGCAACGTTTTGGGAAAATGTAACATTTTTCACCGTTAGCGTGCCACCTTCATTCCAGATGCCTCCACCACCGTAGTAACCTGTACTAATACCCTTTGTAATATTCAATGCGATCATGCTAGCAGTAACATAAGAAACGTGAAAAACTCGGACGTTGCCAGTACCATCATTATCCGTGTCGCCACTGATAGTGATCGGCGAAGCCAGCGCAGAACCGTCAATGGTTACGTTTTTACTCAGGGTTAGAGTGGTTGCAAGGCGGATGGTCTGTCCGGAAAGCCCAGTATCAAAAATGATCGTATCGCCAGACAGCGCATCTGCAATAGCCTGGCGTAAAGATACTTGCGCCGCTATCGTCAACATTGGTCACAATGAGCGTTGCCACCGCATACGCGGGCGCGACACCGATGGAACTGAACGTCAGTGCCAACAGGGTCAGAAAGATCGCCAGTGATTTCACGACTGAAAGTTTCATTGATTTTCTCCTTGTTGATTGAAATTTTTTTTGAAAGCCAAGATGGGAGGGAAGCAAGTGGGGATTCTTTTTGGAGATATCCTTATCTTTAGTATTCTTAATGCATTTTTCAATCAAGATAAATTAGATGAAATTTATAAACTATTTTTTCTATTTTACTACCATCCAGAAAAAAAAGCCGTCAAAACCCGCTATTTTCAGGGTTATTCGCACCACGTAAATGCAGGAAAATCAAAAGAGTCGAGAGATTTATCTCAAGGTTCTTTTGATTTTCAATTAATTTCGGTAGTGGCTCAAAGTACATGATTATGGGTAATTGCCAAGTTGTACTCAACAATGAACCAGCGAGTCACAAGATGATGCATATATAGCTGTCCAGAAAAATTCTTTCCAAAAAGTTGAAAGATATTAGGATACACTTTGGGTCAAATCAACAATCATTTATATCGAGGCAGCCCAATGAATAAATTAGAAAAAGAAAAACAAGTCAAGATAGCGCGTCTGCGAAAAATGCACAAGGAATTTGAGAAAGAAAAAGATGTGCGAAGTATCTTGCGCGTCAAGGCGCTCATTGCTTACTACAAAGGAATGTCACAATCCGTCATCGTGCAATGCTATGAAATTAGCGAAAAGACGCTCAAGAATTGGGTCAAGCGCTTTGAAAACGGGGAGGCTCTGGAAGATTTGCCTCGAAGCGGACGACCCAGTAAATTGCCTGAAGAAAAACAGGAAGAATTACGCCAGATGATAGCAGAGCAAAATCAACGAGTTTGGGTAGCGCGTCATATTGCCGCGTGGTTAGCCGTCACATTTAAAGTGATTTATTCGGTGCGCTACCTGCCCGAATTTTTACGGAACTTGGGATTGAGTTTTCATAAAGCCGTGCATACGCTAATTCGACGCGATAACGAAAAGCGAAAAAAGTGGATTCAGGAAACGGTTTTGGCGTTATATGCGGACAAAATCAAGCAAGGCTGGCGGATTTTCTTTCAAGATGAAGTCGGTTTTCAGACCGAAGGCACTTTGGCGTACACCTGGGGGCTGAGGGGTGAAAGAACCGAGGTGGAAAACTATGGCAGGCACGGGCGGGTCAATTTGATCGGTGCATTTGAACTTGGTACAGGGGCTTTCTATGGTGTACTGACGCAGTTTCACGTAAACGCCATGCGCTTTCGACGTTTCTTGTGCCACTTGAAACATGAAATGCGGACAGAGAAAATTATGCTTATCTGCGACAACGCCAGTTTTCATAAAGCCAAATGGCTGACCGAATGGGTCGCTACGCAAAAAGAATGGTTGCGCTTGGAGTTTTTGCCTGCTTACTCGCCTGACTTTAATCCAATCGAACGTTTATGGCGTTGGATGAAAAGCGAACACCTTCATAACCGTTGCTGGAAATCTTTGTCCGACTTAAAAACTTACTTGGAGCAAGTCATGGAAAAAATCAAACGGAAACCCGCTGATTTGACCCATGTGATGCGTCAAGAAATCCAGCGCTTGAATTCTGTATTTCAGTTTTACCAAACGCCTTCCCCTTTTTCACTTCCTATTTGATGGAAAGAACTTTTCTGGATAGCTATACATGGACCCGATCCCGAAGATACATCCTTCGGTTACAACATTCAAGTTGCCATGACCACTACCGGTTTGATCCGCGAAACGCAAGCCTACACCGGCGCAGAACCCGATCAATCAGGCGTGGCAGATTTGGTTGCTAAGGGTCTGTTCATGAAAGGAGACCGAATGAAACGAAACTTGATTCTGCTTTCGATTTTGATCCTATCCGCATGTACTGCAACCCCCACTTCATACTTTGACGCGATAACGCCGCCCGCTTCTGACCTCGCACCTGCTCCCGCGCCCCAAGCGGATTCCACTCCCGAAGATGCCCCGCCAATATCCGTGATTACAGAATCATCTCCAAACGTGGACGAAGCGGGCGAGTTGTATTTTTTCCTGCAGCCGCGCCAAAATGGTGGAGTGATCGAACTCGCGCGCGTTTCGGGCTTGTGTGTATTCGATAGCGCAAACTGTCCGCCTTTGGAAAAAATTCAAATCCCATTTGCGTTGAATTTTACGATCAACGCCTTGAGCTGGTCACCTGATGGAAAATATGCCGCGTTTGCCTATCCCGATAATCCGAATGGCACGCCGCAAAAATTATTTATTTTTGATCCTGCCGCAAAGACATGGAAGTCAATTGCAGAGTTCCCATACATTGACCCGCCGTTCTGGTCGCCGGATGGCAACCTTATCGCCTTTCGCATGCAGGATGGACTCGGCGCAGAAAATGTACACGTGATAAAGCGTGACGGCTCAAACTTGAAGAGCATTTCAAAACATTTGCCCGCCGAAGGAAAGTCTTATATTATGGATGGCTGGTATGCGGAGCATATCATCATGCGCTCGGCTGTTAGTGCGGGCAGATTGTATCTCGTCCGCGCCAGTGACGAGGCTGTGCGCACACTGTTCGATTCATCTCCGACGAAATCTCAAATCATCGCCGCGCCGGATGCGAGTTTATTTGCCTACGATGATTATGATCCCGGCACGCAAAATCATGATTTGAACGTGACCTCGCCTGACGGCGCAAACTCTGCGACACTTGCCAACTTTACGGGCGGAAGTTTATATCCGATTGTGTGGTCACCCAATAGCCAGTTGATCGCGTTCAACCATTACAGTAATTCCACAAGCAATGCTCCCAGCGCGGAGGTGTACATCGTCAGCCGCGATGGAAGCAAAATATCACCCATCTATAAAGGCACAACTGTGGGACGTTTGATCTTCTCTCCCAATGGAAAATATCTGCTCGCCGAAGAAACCACATCCATCAGCGGCGGGCATTTATTCATCATCAACCTTGCTACGCTGGAACAAAAAATTCTGCAAGCGCCGGGATTATCCACTGATTACGATTGGTACGCACCTTCGTGGAGACCGTGAAGTGGAAGGATGAGAGGATGAAACCTATGAAACAAAAAGAGCGGCTGTGAAATTCTCACAGCCGCTCTTTTACTAATCACTAGACGTTATCGGAATTAAGAAATTGAATTACAAAACAGCCTTGAAAACAGCCGTTTTCCACTCCAAAACCTTATTACCGATAACGTCTACTGATTACTTCACCTTGCGCAGTGTCGTTCTGAGCATAGCGAAGAACCTCTACGATTGTCTCAGAGACCCTTCGCTAACGCTCAGGGAATCACGCTTGGGCGCGTAAGGTAACTGATTACTTCTTCTCACCACGCCCCACGTACTAATCCTCTCTTCTTCCCTTCGTGATGAGTCGGATCGGTGTTCCAAGGAATGGATGTTCCAGGCGGATCTGGTTTTCCAGATAGCGCATATACGAAAAGTGCATGAGGCTTGGTTCGTTGACATAAATCAAGAAGGTCGGCGGATCGCTTCTTACTTGTGTGCCGTAAAACATCTTCATTGGGCGTCCCGCATGAGAAGGGTGGGGATGCGCGTCCTGCGCTGAGTGGATGATCTTGTTGATCATGGATGTAGTCAAACGCGCGAGGCGCTCTTCCTGTACTTGCAACGCCATTGGCAAAACTTGATCAACGCGCTGACCTGTTTTGCAGGAGATGAACAGGATCGGCACATAATCCATAAAATTCAGGTCGCGTCGAATCCGCGCGGTGTATTCATCCATCGTCTCATTATTTTTTTCGATTGCGTCCCATTTGTTGACCAGCACCACGCAGGATTTCCACTCATCGAGGATATAGCCCGCGATGTGCGCGTCCTGCGAGGTGATGCCTTCAACCGCGTCAATCATCAGCAGCGCCACATCCGAGCGCTCGATGGATTTGAATGCGCGTAAGACGCTGTATTGCTCCACGCCGCGATTGACACTGCCGCGCTTGCGAATTCCGGCTGTGTCAATTAATGTGAGTTGAAATCCTTCGAATTCCAGTTTGGTGTCGATTGAATCGCGGGTTGTGCCTGCAATCGGACTGACAATCACGCGCTCTTTACCGGCTAATTTATTCAGTAAAGTTGATTTGCCTGCGTTTGGTTTGCCGACGATCGCAATCTTGATGCTGTCATCTTCTTCCTCGACTTCTTCCGGTGGAAAGGAAGCGACCAGCAAGTCCAGCAAGTCACCGGTGCTTGTCCCGTGAATAGCCGAGATGGCGATCGGATCGCCTAATCCCAGCTCATAAAATTCGGAGACTTCGTCGCGTCGTTCCCTTGCTTCGCATTTATTCACCACCACAAAGATCGGCGGGTAGAATGTTCCATCGGGTAATTTTTTCTGCGAGCGACGCAGAATCTTTGCCACTTCGAGGTCGGGTTCGGTCACGCCGGATAAGCCATCGTTCACGAAGAGGATCGCGTCCGCTTCCTGAATGGCGACTTGCGCCTGCCTGCGGATGTCGTCAATAAAATCGACAGAGCCAATCGAAAGCGGAGTCTTGCCGCCGTGCGTGGGATCAATGCCGCCTGTATCCACAATATTAAAGGTGCGTCCGTTCCATTCGGCTTGCCCCAGCAAACGGTCACGGGTCGTGCCGGGGATGTCATCCACGATGGCTAAACGCTCGCCCGCAAAACGATTAAAGAGTGTTGATTTACCAACATTCGGTCTTCCTACAAGTGCTACTACAGGTTTCATTTTTTATTTTCCAGTTTATGTTAAGCGTAATTTTTTATGCTAAATATTAATCCGCTAATCCTCGCTAATCTACACTAATCTTTTTGAGTTTGCAAAGATTGGCGTGGATTAGCGGATGATGGTCTTTAAGGCGTCGGCGTTATGATGGGTACGTCGTTCTGTGTGATGACCACTTCTATTGTATTCGGTAATATCGATTCTACGATCACGTCGGCGATCAACGCTTCTACTTTTGGGACGATTTGATGCACGCCGACGCTCAGCCCGGTCAGGTCAACGGTCACGCGCACATCCTGGCGGGTGAGTGTATCCAGTACGGGCAAAGGCCCCGAGACGATCACATCCACATTTGCCGGGGAGACTTGCGCGGCAAGTCCTGCGCCGAGTCCCACAATCTCCACTTTCTCACCTGCGAGTGTAACACTACTTTCAATGGGTGAGACACCCACTTGAATTAACACCGCCTGTTCACCGATGATCGAAACGCCCTCAGGCAAACTCAACGCCACGCGCGTATTGATATCTTCCTGGGCATTTCGCAGATCGAGGATTTGCGTTTCCACAACGCCGGGCAGGTCATTAACCAGTTTTGGGTCGGATGCGAAGACGGTCACAATCGGTGGGAACACAGAAATGTCCGTCATGCGATATCCGCTTGCCACGCGTCCACTCGTCACCACTTTGACGGCCACGTCGCGGTATCCGCCTTGCTGCGTCACAGGCAAAGTAATGTGAATAGTTTCGGGTGTGATGCTGATGCCGCTGACGCGCGCGCCTTTTTCATCAAAGATTTCGATTGGCAGAGTTTGATCGATGTCTTCGCGCAGGCCGCTCAAGTTGATCACAATGCGCGCGCGTTTTGCTTTCTCGACCTGAGATTGCGCGCCCGCCACGATGATTTCCCTCGGCTCGATATTGAGATTTCCAACCTGATACCCAATGGCGACTTCGCCGGCCAGGGTTGCATCCACTTTAAGCGTTTGCGTGGCAAGTGACTCCAGCATCAATGTCACTGTGCGCGGTACGACGGACACAACCTGTATAGGACGCGCGTCAATTTGTATTTGCAGGTCAAGCGTATGTTCGCCTGAACTTAAACCCGAAAGGTCTAAAACAGCGCGCACGCTTTGCGGGTCAGATTCAATTCCGTTCCAAATGGAACGCGGCGCATGCAGGGTGATATTCACTTCTTTTGGGACATCGCTGCTGATCACAAGGCTGGGATCCTGCCCGATGATTTGTATTGGCACGGCGGATCGAAGCGCATGCGTTTCATCGGGATCTGCCGCCGAGACAGCAGAGATCCACACTGCAATTGCCAGCGCGAATGCCCAGAAGAATGTGCGGTAATTTTCAGATATCCAGCGGAACATGATTCTACTCACTTAAGTATATTTGCATGTCACCCTGAGCGGTAGCGAAGTGTCTCTGAGATAAACGTAGAGATTCTTCGCTGCGCTCACATCGTCCCGATGCTTTTTCGGGAGAATGACATTGCGTAAGCGCTACGATTTATCTTTCTTGCGCGAAAAAAAACTTGGGAAGAGTCTTTCAAGCCAGCCAGTCTTGTGCGATTCATCATGTGGGCGGAAAAACGCGATGAGAATATTTTCCAAACGATCAGGGTCAAGCCTGCGTAACATTCTCCCCGCGTGGGCGATGGAGATCGCCCCCGTTTCTTCAGAGACGACCACCGTGACCGCATCGCTTGCTTCAGATGTTCCCAATGCCGCGCGATGCCGCAATCCCATTTGACGTTCGGGCGTACGGTTTAGAATTCCACTCGCCGAGAGCGGCATGACACAGGCTGCCGCCGCGACTTGCGACCCGACGATAATTACGCCGCCGTCATGTAATGGCGTGTTGGGATAAAAAATTTGCAGCAATATTTCAGGTGTCACGTGCGCATTCAACTGCACACCGCTGCGGATGTATTCACCGAGATTGTCCAGTCGTTGGATGACGATCAACGCGCCGTGCTGCCGCGCCGATAATCTCGCCGCCGCGCTGACCACCGCGCGAATCGTTTGTTCGATTGCGACATCCGCTGGTTTGGCTGTGATCTGCCAGACTGTTCCCGCGCGCCCAAGCCGCTCAAGGGTGCGCCGGATCTCGGGGGCGAAAATAACGGGGATGGCGAGAATTAAAGCGGGGAGGGAATTTTGTGCAAGCCATGAAAATGCGGGCAGTTCCACGAGGCTGGTGAGCAGGATGATCCCGACGATCAACAGGATCATCCCGCGTAATAACGCCATCGCCTGTGTATCGCGCAGCGAATATAACAAACCGAAAAAAATCAGCGTGACCAGCAGAATATCAAATACACTGAGCCAGCTGATGCGTTGAAATATGAAGAAGAGGTTATTGAGGAATTCGGTCACTGTTATGGGCAATTAGGGATCAGGTATCAGGGAAGCAGATATGCTAACTCACCTTACACAGGACTCAATCCCGAGGGGATGATAGGATTATAGAATAAAGGCGTACAGGCATTCAAATCCCGAAGGGATGGCATGATTTGTGCCATAAAAACATGACACCCCTTCGGGGTTATCGTGTCGATCTTATGCAAATCTATAATCATTCCACTCCTTCGGAGTTTTGTTTGCGTAAAGTGATATCCTAATTACCTGATACCTAATGCCTAACTCTTAAATTGGACGCAAGACGCGGTCCTGACGTAATTGTTTGAATAATAAAATACTTCCCGAAGATAAGGCTTCGGCTGCAGAGTCCTGCCATGCCTGCACGCCCAATGTTTCAGGCGTGCGCCTTTCATAGCCGAGCTGCTTCCAGAGTTCTTCCTGCGCGGCGAGTTCATTCATCGGGAAGATGAGCGAGGCTTCGCTTTGTAATTCACTCGAAGCGCGTTCCACTTCTTTGATCAACAGTTCGAGCGCTTTCTGAGGATTGATATGTTCTTCAAGGAAAATATCTGTGGTGCGTGTGACAAGGTTCTCAACCTGCCAGCCTGCGAGTCCCACAAGTTTTCCATCGAGTTGTAAGAGCATGTAGGCTTTGTCACCGAAACTTTCCATTACAGTTTCGGCGGTCATGGCGCGTTTGCCTTTGCTTAAGCGTGTGATCAATTCTGCAATGGCGGCTGAACTCTTGGGTTTGCCGCGCTGCACGGCGAATCCGGTGCTGGCTGTTGTTGCTAATGCGGCTGCTACCTCTTGTTTGGAGATACCTGTTTCGGTTGTTTCACCGCTTGCGCCCGGTACGATTTCTTTCCACGCGGCGCTGACTTGTTTCCACAGATCGTCGAATGAACCCGTGTTTGTAACAATAATATTTGCAAGCGCTACTTTTGCGCTTTGCGCTGATTGCGTGTGGATGCGTTCTACTGCGCGGTCCTGGGTGAATCCGCGTTTGCTAATCAAGCGCTGTATCTGAACTGCTTCCGGCGCATTTGTCACCCAGACTGAATCACAGACTGTACGTAACTCGCCTTCAAGGAGTTTTATCGCTTCGATTGCCACCACTTTTTGAGTGGCGCGTTGGGTTAACATTTCCGTTGCCTGACGTACCAGGGGATGAACAATAGATTCCAGCTCGTTCATCGCTTCAGGGTCGTTGAAAACAAGGTTGCCCAGTTTGACGCGATCAATTTCGCCGTCCTTGTTTAGCAACCATTTGCCGAACTTGTCAATGACAGGCTGATAGCCTGGCGCACCTTTTGCATATGCGCGATGAGAGAGCGCATCCGCGTCGATGGTATATGCGCCGAGATGTTCCAACATGCGGCGCACCACACTTTTTCCAGTGGCGATGTTGCCGGTAAGACCGATCACAAATTTGCCAGGCCAATTACTCAAGGGATTTCCTCTTTACTGCGCAGAAATGATGTACCTCTCTATTTTAATGTCTTTTCTTGAAATGTCTACCTTTAACAGGCATTTATCACGATGAAAAATATTTTTTTGAAGTTCAACATGGTTGACTCTCATCCTTCCAGCGTGTATCATCCAATCATCTCAGGCTGGTCGGGCAGTCGCGGTTCCGCATCGCGGGATCGAGGAAAGTCCGCACTCCATAGAGCACGGCGTCGGTTAACAACCGGGGCGGGGAGCGTCGCAAGGCGCGAACCTGCCGGAACAGGGCCACAGAAACAGACAGCCGCCTCCTCCGCAAGGATGGGGCGGTGATGGTGAAAAGGTGGTGTAAGAGACCACCGGCATTTGCCGTAATGCAGATGGCCAGGTAACCCCCGTCGGGAGCAAGGCTAAGCAGGGGTGAAATCGTCCACGGACGATGGGAGGCTGCTCGTCTCCGTATCAGCCCCGGGTAGGCTGCACCGAGCAGCGCGGTGACGCGCTGCCCAGAGAGATGACTGCACAGATGGACTTTGTCCATTGGACAGAATGCGGCTTATAGACCAGCCTGAGATTACCGTGTTTGTTATCGAGGACAAGTTTTATCGGTGCGATTTGCGCGCAAGGAAAATTTCTTCCGCATGGGTGGAGACAAAAACCGCACCATTCCCACCAGCCATGCGGACGAATATCGGTCAGGAGAAGAACGACATATCGCGCGCGCGGGGTAAATCTGCCCGCGTTTTGCTGTCTGGAATGTTGTGCAAAAGTGGACGCTTGGGTCATTACCTTGCTTGGGCGGCTGATCAATGGTATGGAAAACATTACGCCTGACAGTCTCGACTGGCAATTCATCACGCGCGAATCCGCGGCGGTCAAAGCGGTCTCAGAATATGTATTTGCTGATGTTGCATTATCCGCGCCGCAGTGGGCGAAATTCTACGCGTAGCGCATGGAGATCATCGCGTCGTCGAATAAATTGAAAGTAACTACTTTGACAATGTCAAGTTACAGTGTCTTTTTCTTGCTGTTTTCGCAAACGAGATTTACGAGAGCGGGTGCGATTGGTCAGGTGTTTGACAACCAAGTCTGCCGCA
>VFKN01000088.1 GCA_009885525.1 Anaerolineaceae bacterium
ATGATTTGTTTTGGGAGTCATGGCTTTTCCTTTTTCGGTTTTGTCACCTGCAAGGATACCAAGACTCCCCTCTTTTTACACACTTTTCGTTATACCACCATGAAAACGCGACCCCCGAAGCAGTGGCAGCCGAAGTCAATGCACAGGTCGAGCGCGCGCTTGCCGCTGGTATTGATGTGACTCATATTGATTCTCACATGGGCACAGTTACAAATTCAAAATTTGTGCAATCCTATTTGCAGGCGGCTGTGACGCGTATGTTCCCAAATATGCTGCCGCGCGCCAGTGCTATTGGGTATCAATCCATGGGGGCAACTGAAGAGCAGTTTGCCCAGTTCGCTCCGCTTCTGCATCAACTTGAATTAATCGGAGTCCCCATGGTGGATGGAATATTCGCCATGCCTCTATATGATGAGAAAGATCATATCAGTGTTGCAAAAAAAATATTAAGCGAAATTCCCGCGGGCATTACTCATTTTATTTTGCATCCGGCCATCGATACACCTGAAATGCGGGCAATTAGTTCTGACTGGCCTTCGCGTGTGGCAAACTACAATGCATTCATGAGCGCTGAACTGAAAAAATTTATCGGGCAGGAAGATATTAAATTGATCGGCTATCGCCAGATCCGCGATGTGATGAGAGGGGCAGCAAAGCCTTCATGAAATATTTTTTAGGGATCGATGTTGGCTCATCCAAAACACACGCGCTTATCGCGGACGAGACAGGTCGTTGCATTGGATTTGGCAATGCGGGGGGCGGGAACCATCAAAATATTGGCTACGATAGACTTGAAAATGTCTTGAATAAATCCTTTGAACAGGCATCTGAAATGGCTGGAGTTTCTGCAAGTCAAATTGCAGGCGCGGGATTTGGCGCTGCCGGTTATGATTTTCTATCAGACCGCGAAGGTCATTTGAAAGCGATCTCCTCTTTGAAATTATCCTGTCCCGTTGAAGTGGTGAACGACGGCTTCAACGGTTTGTTTGCAGGCGCAACACGCGGAATCGGCGTCAACGTCACGGCAGGATCATCCAATAATTGCCGCGGACGAAACAAAGATGGAAAAGAAGGGCGCATCGTCGGCAATGGCGCAACCTTTGGCGAGTATGGCGGCGGAATCGAAATTGCTTCGAGAGCGCTTCAAATTATCAATTATGCGTGGATCAATCGCACGCCGCCAACACTGCTGACTAAAATTTTGCTTGATTACACAGGTGCGAAGGATGAATTGGAATTAATGGAAGGCTTCTCGAATGATTACTTCCACCTGGCACCTTTCCTTGCGATCGAAGTAATTCGTATTGCGAAGGAAGGCGACATCGCCGCGCAAGAAATCATCCATTGGTCTGGCGAGGAACTTGGATGGCTGGCTGTTTCGGTCGCGCGTCAAATAGAAATGGAAAATGAAGAAGTTGAGATCATTCAATCTGGAAGTATCTTTGATGCAGGCGAGATCATCGCAAATCCCATGCGTGAGATTGTTCTCAACCATTGTCCCAAAGCAAAATTGATTCGGCTTGATGGCCCGCCTGTTGTGGGCGCGGTCATCCTTGGCATGGAGCAAGTCAACTTCGATGGTTACACTGTGCGTGACATCATGGTTCGCACCGCAAAAGAAATTGTCAAATAAAAGAATCCTATCAATACCTAAAGACTGTTTCTTAAAAAAATTTCGCCACAGAGTATCCCTTTCATGAATACTCTGGGCGAAATTTTTTCTCTCGCCTACTTACGAAGACGGCAGCGGACATTGTAATTTTGGCCACGGAGAACGAAGATATACAGAGCCTCGTTCTGTGAGCACGAAAACAACAAGCGCATCAAAGAATGACTTATTCTTGCATCCAATAACAATCACATCAGACGCATTTAAAATACGCTTGGGTTTGCCGCCGCGCATAATGACATTTTCCAATCCTGAACCATAAGGACCTATTGTTAAGAAGGCTAATCGTGGATAATCAAGTTTCATAAAAGGATAGACTCTTTTCGATTCCCCGTCTCCTGAATCATAATAGCGCGGATATAACATCCTCCCTTCAATTAGTTTCGCGCCCGGAGTAGACAGGAATTTTGATAAATCAGGCCGGGTAAGGTTAGCCCGCTCCAGCCAGCCTTGCTGCTCCAGCATAACAAGCATTTCTTTTGATGTATGTTTTTGATAGCGGCTTTCGAAAGGCATTTCAGAAGCCGGGATCAAAAACCCGATCATTAACACCAGCGCAAGAGTCGTAACCGTCTTAAAATATTGCGGGGCCGGCCCGATATCGGTAACAGATTTCACCTGCGGCGCTTCAGCAAGAAAAACAATGCCCATCACACGCAAACCCCAAGACGCAACCTGGAGCACTCCCAATATATAGTAAACACACACAACCCAATCAATAGGCGCAATGTAACGACCACCGGAAGTAAGCGCCAAAGCATTAGATAAAATATAAATCAAAAAAAGAGCGACGGGCAGAAAGCCGGTAAATTTATTATGGGCACAGGCTGCGCCGATTCCCAGCGAAATCAAAGCAAGGTTCACCACAATGAAAATACCTTCGGGTAAGCCAACGCCATTCCCCACCCAGTCTTGTTCCCAATATGGCGTACCATTTTTTACGACATTCCATAAATCATCGAATTTAAATGATGCCGGCAGGAAAACAACCGACGTCACAAGGTTATGAAAAAAATTATTGACAATCAAACAAATGCGGCTGTCGCAAGGATTTGTATTCAACGGCCCGATAGCCATCCGTTCCCGGACAGACTCCCGGTTAAAAGTTTGGGCGCGAGATTGTTGAAAATTCGAAATTGTAGCGAAATCAGAAATGGATGGCGGACTGTAAGTGCCTTCCTTTATTTGATACCGTGCGCGAAGAACTTCCTCAATGCGCGAATAATACACATAAAACATGGGCGTACCGTTGGGCAGATTCCGAATGTCCCATGGTGATGTGGCAGCAAGCATGCCAAGAATCAAAAACAAAGAACCCATTGCCCAATATTTCCAGCGCGGCAAAACACTGACCAGCATGTAAACAATTAAAAAGGGCGCCAAAATCAGAACATGCGTACGAAGCATTAACGTCATGCCGATCATACCGCCCGCCCAAATCGCAAAATGACCGTTGGACGGTTGCTTGAGCCACTTCAAGATAAACAACATAATAAGGGCAATCCCAATCGCAGTAGGGAAATCCGTCAACATCATCTTGGGGCTGGATAAATCCACCCATGAAGCGACGATGATCGAGTTTATTCCGCGTAATAAAATCAGAGAAGCCGCGGAAATACCCAGCGCGCGGCTGTGCAGATCTTTGCCCAAAAAATATATAATTACCGGAAAAACCGCGTAAATAATAGCCTGTGCAGTCATCAAATACTCGGTCTTCTGTCCCACCAAAAGATGCAGATAAGTTAGAAACGCGCTGTAAAGAGCACGATCAAAATACTTACCATTAAACATGCCCTGCCCGATCAAGGCAAACTGGCTGCCTATATCAAAAGTGGCGCTGTCAGAGTATGGATAAATATTGTTTTTGGCCGTATCGGGCAAAAAATAATTCGGCTGCAAAGGTTCACGCGCCCAAAGCCACGCAGCTATGATCCAAATGGCAACACCGATAAGTAAATCTAATTTACGGAATTTTTTTATGTCCCATCTGGATTCCATCCACGCGAAAAACATCCCTATTATTAAGGAAAAAAAAATCTGTACGCCCAACACAGGTACACCAGCGCCGTACCAATAATCTTCACGTTGACGAACTCCAACTCCTGTAAAAACGATCGCCGCCCCCACCAAGATAAGAACCACAAAAGTAATCACACCAACCCAGGGTATGGTTTTATTGGTAAATATTACAGATACAATGGATTCGCGTTTACGATGTAAGAGAAGGATCAATACCGTAACAGCACTAACAAACAAAATCCAAACAATGACAGAATACAATTGAACAATGTACTGAAACAAGCTGTCAGTAAGCCGGTATGAGGGAAGAAACAACACTATCCAAGAAAACAGGAAGAAGGAAGCCGCAATCCACGATATTACTTTATTTGCGATATTGTTCTCAAATACAATATTCCATAAATATATTGACCATTCAGGGCGCGTAATCGATTTCAATGTTAAAGTAGCAAATGTAAAAAATAACACCAAAAGCCCTGCGCCAAGCAGGACTCTTCCCAATGAATAGCCAAAAATGAAGGCCTTTTCCGGCTTCGACAGTGAGTTAAAAAGTGAAAGAAAGGTAATCAGGGCCCCGGATGCCAAAAAAACGCCATACAAAGGTATGAACATACGCGGCTGTCGCCAGCGGCGAAAAAATATAATGACATTATGCATTATTATTTTGCTCAACTTAGTCATCCAAAGTAGGCTTTTTCTCCAGCCAAAGCAGAGATATTATGCCGCATAACATTATTGCGAAAAAAAATATTAAAGCAATCAATGGGGGCAGGTATAGAGTCAAGAAAGCTAAACAACTAATAATAAAAGCGGTCAAATGAGTTATCAGCACAGCGCGCTTTGGTGAAAAACCAAAAGCAACCAGACGATGATATGTATGATCACGCCTGCCGCTTTTGACAGATTGTCCTCTTCGAAGGCGTGACACTACAACAAGCGTTGTATCAAAAATAGGAACGCTTAATAACATGATAGGCACAACCCAGGAAGATTCAGGGTGAAAATTCCGGGGGTTATACATCATACCGAACGAAGCAAGCAAAAAGCCTATTGTTTGGGAGCCGGAATCGCCAAGAAAAAATTTTGCGGGCATTCTATTCCAAAAATACAGCCCGACACTTATTCCCAGAAAAACCGCCGCCCAAAAAGCAAGAGAGTCCTGATGGGACAATTTAGTTGCCACCATAAAACAAACAGATGCTATAACGCTCAGCCCAGTAACAATTCCGTCCATGCTGTCAATCAGATTTACAGCATTGGTGATTCCTATAACCCAAAATAACGTAATGGATATATTTAAGAAATGCGTGACCCACAAAGGGAAATTAGCGGCAAAAGCCAGAGTGCCAATAAAATTCACCTGTACTCGAAAAAATATTAGAACAGCTACTGCAAGAAATTGTCCGATTAATTTAGGGGTAGCCCCCAAACCCATCATATCATCCCAAAGTCCAAAAACAAAAATAATCGCTGCGCCTGTCAGGACTACTAAAATATCACGACTCAACCAGGAATGGAAAATAATCGCTGTAATGACAAACGTTGAGGCAATCAGTAACCCCCCGGACAATGGAGTAGGGTGCGCGTGTACCTTATGAGATGCAGAACCGGGAATATCCATTAAATTAAATCGCCTGGCAAAAAACATTCCGGGATATCCCAAACTAATACTTATCAAAACAGTCAAGACAAAAGGGAAAAATGGGTTATTCATACAAACCATTTCATAAATGAAATATAAAGCAAAGATTTTCAGGCCACCTGTCGGCAAAACATAAAAACCACACGTCGGCTGGGCGGCACAAGTATTATTTCGCCCAGATAAGTATGGTCAAGCGCATAATATCAGATTCAAGAGGGCTTACGAGTGCCTACAACCTTCTCGCGGCTCAGTAATAATACCATAAGGTTTATGAGCATTTTTATCAGCATGGCAAGGTAATAAAAGGGATGAAACCAGAAAGGGTAATCTCTCGCCAGGTTTTTTCGGTAATACAAATAATACGAACGATGCCATTGATAAACGCCAAAGTAGGGATCAGCCTTTGAGCCGCCCTTGCCGCCAGAATGAATTACCTCGGCAACAGGGACATAATATACCTTCCAGCCCGCCTGACGTGCATGAAAACAATAATCAGTATCTTCTTGATAAGCAAAATAACGCTCATCCAGATAGCCGATTTGCCCGACAACATCTCGGCGGATCATCATGCAAGATCCAGAAACGGCCTTCACTTCGTTAATTACATCATTGTCCAGATGGTCTAATAAATAGCCGGTAAAACGCGGGTCGTTTGGAAACAAACGGCTCAAGCCCAGAAAATATGAAAACACTTCCAAAGGTCGTGCTTCACCACGCCGACATTGATACTGCAATGTACCATCACTATTTAATACTTTTGGAACACAAATGCCAGCCTGCGGAGTTTTGTCCATAAACTGTATAAGATTCTGAATAGAGCCATCAAGTATGGTCGCATCTGGATTTAACAGCAGATAATAACGCGCGTTCAACATTTTCAAACCCTGGTTCACAGCGCGAGAGAATCCTAGATTGTCATTGTTTAAGATTAAGTTTACAGTCGGGAACTTGAGTCGTATATCTTCAACAGTACCATCTTGCGAGTTATTATCCACGACCACAACATCCAGATCGAGAGCGGATGTTTCCTTATAAAGCGACACCAAACAGGCAAGAACTTCATCCTTTGATTTGCGGGTAACAATACAAACACCAATTTCGTTCATGTTTTCTTTCTGCTCAATATCTTACGCGCGCGGGACATATGATGCGGCTCAAACCAGTTACGATTCATTGCACGATGAATATCCGATATAGACGCCCTCCGTTTTCCTTGCACATCTTTGCGTTTACGCAAAAATAAGGGCAACCCCAAAACAGCATCCTTCTTGGCAAGCCAAAGGATCTTTGCGCGGCCATTTAAGGAATATCTTATCATCAGGTACACATTCATAAAGATATGCAAGGGCAGGTATATCCAGAACAGCCAGCCGGGCATATTTTTAAAAAATGACCAAACCAGATTACGATGACCATGATAGGTTGAAAAATCACTCGATTTCCCGAAGCTAGCTGAACCAACATGATACACAACTGCCTTTGGAATATACAGGCAGCGCTTTCCTATAAGACGCAGCCTAAAACCCAAGTCAACATCCTCATGATATGCGAAAAAATCCTCGTCAAACCCGCCGACCTCCAGAAATTCAAAGCGATTATAAAGCGCGGCAGCAGCACATGGACTAAATACTTCCTCAGCATCTTCATGCGAATAAACAGGCATTTCATATTTCCTGCGCCATGCGAGTCCGCTAACATGATACATATCGCCTTCGCCGTCCAACATATCAGGCTGATCAGCCTGAATTTGACGAGAGGCAAAAAAAGAAAACTCCTGATATTGCCTAGTTGCTTGAAGTAATTGCTCTAACCAGTCTGTCACGGGAAAAGCATCTGGATTAAGCAATGCTAACCATTGCCCCTGTGCAAGATGCGCGCCAATGTTATTGGCAACGGAAAAACCACTATTCGAATTTAATTGTTCAATGCGCAGGTCAAGGGAAGGATATCTTTTCTGTAATCCATCCACAGCGCCATCTTCGGAGCCATTATCCACAACAATTACTTCAAAATCGCGAAAGGTTTGCGCTAAAAGTTTATCAAGGCAAGTGGTTAAATGCTGTTTGCTATTCCAAGTGACAATGATGACCGAGATAAGAGGAGAATTTCTCATTGTTTTATTATAACTGCATACGCGCTTGACCAAGACAGGCCAAGGCTTATAATTCAACGCACTCGAATTACAAAATTTACAGGGTATTCCACCAAGGATTATACAGGTTTATGAATCTATCTCTTCGAACAATTCTATCGCTTTCGTGGCAGTCAGTGGCATATGGGGTCGGCGTGGTCGGGTCGCAAGTTGTGGTCTACTTGATGTTACCAGTGCTCACCCATAACATGTCAAAGGAAGAATATGGCGCAATACCAGTGATATTGGCATTATTTGGCTTCTTGAATATGCTGACCAATGCGGGGCTGCCATCAGCCACATTTCAATTTTATAACAACACAGAGGATGAAAAAGAGAGGCAATTGACACTAGGCGGGTCTCAATTTCTTTTCTTTATCTTTGCCGCGATCCCTGCAATACTGATGGTCCTTTATGCCCGGCAAATCTCCACGTTCTTGTTAGGTTCAGAGGAGTACACACTGGCATTAAAACTAGTGGCGTGTTATCTGCTAACTGACACGATGAATACATTTGGGGAGATCGTCTTACGGATTCAAGTGCGCCCCCTAATCTCAAGTATACACAGCATCTTCATGATGGGATGTCAGATGGGGCTCTCCATTCTTTTCGTGGTTAAATATAAGATGGGTGTTACAGGATACTGGCTGG
>VFKN01000103.1 GCA_009885525.1 Anaerolineaceae bacterium
CCTCGTGATAAGTTTTGTGTTCAACTCTACCTTATCTGTTCGGTGGCTGCCTGTCTCCTTTCAATTTGTAAAGGTCCTTTTTCTCTGTTCTAAACCGTGCCGCAATTTCCTTCGTTTCCGATTTCTCGTATTTTGCCTGCTAATTATAAGGCATGACGGGCAGGCGGTTTCTTCAAGGGCAGATTCGGCGAAGTAGCTGGACATTTTCCATTACCCATTTTTTCTTTCAAGGTTGATGGTATACAATGCCATGCCGCCTTGTTCTGTATCCCTGAATATCACAGCCATTTGATTATTTTTTAGCGCGTATTGATACTGTTCCTCCAACAAGGCTTGGTTTTCCTGATTTAAGGATGACTTGTATTTCTGGTATGAGTAGGCATATATCGTTTGTTTCTGGATGTCGAAAACCAGAATCGGCTGTTGATCGGCAATTTTCAAGTAGAGGTCGCGCATTTCATTAAAATGCTGTTCGATAATCCGATCATACACATCATTCGCGTCCTTGCGGTTGCGGTCGGCGTGGATGTATGGAATCAATCCCTTGCGATAGGCGATTTCCTGCATTTCGCGTGGCAGGCGGCGGGCGTCCACAATTAAGCCGTCAACCATGATTGACCACGCCATCGAGTTTTTATCCATGCGGCTGGGCAATGTCCAATGGAAATCCATCATGGAAATATCCAGCATGGCGCGGATCTTTTGCGCGCGCCCGCTGGCGGTTTGCTGGGAAACGCCAATGCGTTTACATAATTCATCGGCGCGGATATGCGGGGATTGGGATTTATCGAACAAGAAATTCACCTGCGCTAATGTGTACAAAATGCCTGCCGCCCACGAAACGGCATGACCGCTGACCAGCGGCGAGGGACGCTTGCGCGCCAGCGTCGCCGTCATTTTACGCGCCAGTTCCCTGTATTCTTCGTTGAGATGTTCTTCGCAAAAGGCGTTGCTGATGGCGGTGATTTCATCATACAACGCCTGCATGGCTTCGGGTACCTTCAAAGGGTCTTTTTGGGCAATCATGGTTTCATCCTTTCACTTCGGGATTGATGGTATACGAAACGAGTCTGCGCTGCTCGTTATCCCTGACAAACACGACGATATGATCGTTCATTACCGCGTCTTCATATTGTTCCGTCAGCGAGTCCTGGGATTTTTGATTCATTTCCAGTTTGAACTCCAAATACGGATAGGCGTATATCTGTTGTTCCTGAATATCGTAAAGCATGACGGGCTTTTTGTCGGCAAACATCAGATACCAGTTAACGATGTGATCCCAGTTTTCCAGAACTGCGTCCCACCAGGGGTCATCCGATTTTTCTTTCTTCGTCTTTCTGTTTTTATTGGTCATTTTTTCATCTCGGGATTTTCGTTATCTTTTATCCAGTTGACAGGATTGGATTCGATATAAAGATGAATGCGGTTGTGTTCTTCTGCGTTGCGGATGATATGTTCGTAATAATTGCGCTGCCAAACGGGAACGCCCTGCATTTTGCGTAATTCATTGATCCGCCGCGCAGAAAATGATTTGAATGCGCGCACGATTTCGGATAATGGATGGCGTTTGATCGCGACGACATCAATCAATATAATCACCGCATGGACGTGGTTTGGCATAATGCAAAACGTACCCAATTCAACGTGCGGATAATGTTTGGGTAAATCGAACCATGCGCGTTGAACGATTTTGCCAAATTCATTCAATTTCATCGTGGCGGTAGGGGCAGGTCTGAGACCTGCCCCTACGTCCGCCACGTCCACGATTTCGCCAAACAAACATTCGCGCCCATGCGCCACAATGGTGACGTAATATGCGCCCGATTGGGAATAATCATATCCCTGCAATCGGATGGTGTGGCGGTGGTGGATTTTGGGGTCGAATTTCATAATTTGTCCATGTGATGGCGGGTCATTTTATTTTCAAATCATATCATTGCCAACGGGGTAGGGGCGGGTCTTTCTGGCAGGCAGGACGTTTTTGCTTAACGTGACGAATGTCGGGCAGGACAACTTGGCATAACGTGCAGACCCGCCCCTACGTGCCGCGAACCCGCACCTCGCCCCTCATCAACCTCGGCAGCAGACTATCCCGCAGACTCGCCAGCGTGCGGGATTCTTTCAGGTTGGCTTCCATTTTGGCTCTAATTGGTCGGGCAAGTTTTTCAAATTCTTGTAGAATGGCATTAGGTGGTATTGCTAATTGCAACAGCGGAATATTTTTTACATTCAATGCGTTAAGAATAGTTCCAGAATCAGTTTTATTGTTAATTTCTTGTCGCATAAAATCTGAAAGCAAACATTCAATCAAGAAAGTTGGATAAGGAAATTCTTTTTTGCAACGAATGGCTGTCATATTTCTGCCTAAAGCTGCCTTAAAGCCATCTGGAATCTGAGCAACAGCGCCAACTCTGCCAACATTTGTAATTACACAATCTCCAGGACTTGCTTCTATGCGGGAAATCCAAAAATCATATTCAGATTCTGTTATGTAAAAAATGTCAGTAATGTCTAAAAGCCCATTATCAAGAATATTTGAAAGTTGCAAAAAAGGTTTGCCATCTTTTTGCCTTTCGGGTTTCTTGCTATGAAGGCAATCTGTTATATCGGCAACATCTCCCAACTTTCCAACTTCCCAACCCCCAACTTCTTCATTCTCCACAAACCACTGACGAAATACCGCCCGCGCCATAGACTCGAGCGTGACATTCATGCGGCGGTTGACCTAGATCTTATCGTCCAGAGCACCGAGAATCCCTGCAATGGCGCGTTGTTCGGGGAGAGATGGCGCAGGAATTTCAAAAGATTCAATCATGCCTTTTGTAAGAGCATTTCTTGTCGCGCCACCGCTCGCCATCATAAGCATGTAATCTTGCATTACTGGCTCGATCAAATAATAGCGTAAATAACGAAAATCTAGTTTATCTTTGTCAGGGCGGATGATTGCGACGTGTTGATTTACTCTTGCAGGAATTAACTCTTTTGGCACTTGGCAACATCGAGCGACAGAATCGCCAGTGATATTTAATAGAATATCATCAGGCTCTATTTCAACATTACTCAATTCTTTGGCGTGTTCGTTTGTAATATACGCCAATCCGTCCCTTTTGAATCCATCGTTGTAAACGTTTTGGCTTCTGATAAGTGCAATTTCACCTTGCGACAGATATACATCACTTCCGCCGCGAGGAGTCGCGCCACTTCCTATTTTTTCACAAACTTTGCCTAAGATAAATTTATTCATTTGCTTTGTAAGTTTTTCAAATTTGCGCGAATTGCTTTTTCTAACTTATCGCTCTCTTCAAATTGCGCTTCCAATTCCTTCGTCAAACGCGCCATCTTTTTTTCAAACGGCTCGTCGTCTTCTTCAACATCCGCCGCGCCCACGTACCGTCCAGGGGTCAGCATGTAGCCTTGTTCTTGAATCTCTTTCAACGTGACTGATTTGCAAAAGCCCGCCTCATCTTTGTATTTCTTTCCTTCTTTCCATTTATGGTAGGTATCTGCAATCTGGGCAATATCTTCATTGGAAAGGTCACGATGAACGCGGTCAGTCAATGTTCCCAATTTCCGTGCGTCAACGAATAACGTCTCGCCTTTGCGATTGCGTGTACGGGCGGGTCTGTCTTTCGATGATTTTAATCCGTGATCGTCCAGACCCGCCCCTACTTTATTGCGCGTCAAAAACCACAAACACACAGGGATTTGCGTGCTGTAAAACAACTGTCCAGGCAGGGCGACCATGCAATCCACCAGATCATCTTCGATGATGGCTTTGCGGATGTCGCCTTCGCCTGATGTATTGCTCGACATGCTGCCATTTGCCAGCACAAATCCCGCCGTGCCATTGGGGGATAAGTGGTGAATGAAATGCTGTACCCACGCATAGTTGGCATTGCCCACAGGCGGCTTGCCGTACTTCCAGCGTTTATCCTCGCGCAATGTGTCTCCGCCCCAATCGCTCATGTTAAAGGGCGGGTTGGCAAGGACGTAATCGGCTTTCAAATCGGGATGTTGGTCATGGTGGAAGGAGTCTTCGGGGACTTTTCCCAAGTCGCCTTCAATGCCGCGAATGGCAAGGTTCATCTTCGCCAGTTTGAAGGTGTTGGGGTTGGATTCCTGTCCGTACACCGAGAGGTCGCCGATCTTCCCGCCGTGCGCCTCCACGAACTTTTCACTCTGCACGAACATCCCGCCCGATCCGCAGCAAGGGTCGAACACGCGTCCCTTGTAGGGCGAAAGCATTTCCACCAGCACACGCACCACCGAACGCGGCGTATAGAACTCTCCGCCCTTGCGTCCCTCCTGGCTGGCGAACTGTGAAAGGAAATATTCGTACACGCGCCCCAAAGTATCCTGCTTGCGACTTTCCTCGTCCGCAAAGTTGATCTTGTTGCTGACCAAATCCACCAGATCACCGAGCCGCCTTTTATCCAACGTGGCGCGTCCGTAATTGCCAGGCAACATGTTTTTGAGCGTCGGGTTATCTTTTTCGATGGACTCCATCGCCGCGTCAATCAAGTTGCCGATGTTTTCCTGCTTGGCGTTATCCTGTAAATTCTTCCAACGCGCTTCCTTCGGAACCCAAAAGACTCTTTCCGCCAGATATACGTCCCGGTCTTCGGGATCATCTATGCCTTCTTTTTCCACCCGTGCGCGTACCTGCTCGAATAAATCGGAAATATATTTTAAGAAGATCAATCCCAAAACAACAGACTTGTAGTCTGCCGCATCGAGATGTCCACGCAGTTTATCGGCGGCTTCCCATAACTCGTTTTCAATTCCGAGGGTTCCGCCGTTACCGTTTTGTGCTTTTGAGGATTTCTTTTTATCTGCCATGTGATGTCTCTCTTTTCGCAGGGGATTCCCCGCTGATACGGTCAAGGATAACAGTAAAACTGGAAATGTGGGCATGATAATCTCATCACCCGCTGACAAATTCCTTCCGCGCCACCTCGACATTCGTCCGCTTTCAGGAAATTATCCGCGTTCTCGTCGGTGCGGTACGTCATGATTATAATTACTCTGCATTATATGTGTTCGAGAATGTTCACATTATATTTTGAAATATCCTGATCGAAGATTTTGGAATTCGTCATTAATCAACAAGGAGCAAAAAATGAAAGCCATTCGTTTTATCGGTGTGAACAAACTTTTGGAAATGCAGGAAATCCCCATCCCGGAGATCGGCGAGCGGGATATTCTCGTGCGCGTCAAAGCCGCAGGCATTTGCCATTCGGATGCGCATTACCGCGCGGGGATTTCTCCGGTGAGACCGGTGCCGCTGACATTGGGACATGAGGTTGCGGGCGTGGTGGAAAAGATCGGCGCGCAGGTATCCAACGTGCAAGTTGGCGAGCGCGTGTGTTTGCATTACAACATCTCGTGCGGAGATTGTTATCACTGCTCGACGGGCAACGATCAGTTTTGCGAAAAAGTTTTAATGCTCGGTCATTACACGGACGGCGGCTATGCGGAATATATTTCCGTACCGGCGCGCAATGCAATTCATCTGCCGGATGAAATTCCTTTCGAGCAGGGCGCTACGCTGATGTGCGCT
This sequence comes from Anaerolineaceae bacterium, assembly GCA_009885525.1. Classification (GTDB taxonomy): domain Bacteria; phylum Chloroflexota; class Anaerolineae; order Anaerolineales; family Villigracilaceae; genus Villigracilis. Next base: position 5,561 of record VFKN01000103.1, read on the forward strand.
TCGGCAACTGCATTTCACGCGCTGCGCAAGAGTCGACTCAAAGGCGGCGAGACCGTCGCAATTTTCGGCGCGGGCGGGTTGGGACAATCCGCCATTCAACTCGCGCGTGCTTTCGGCGCGCTTGAAGTCTACGCGGTGGACATCAATGCTGAGAAGTTAAATCTCGCGGCGCAGTATGGCGCGATTCCGGTTAATGGAAATAAGGTCAACGCGGTGGAAGAGATCAAAAGACTCACGCACGGCAAAGGCGTGGATGTTGCGATTGAAATGATCGGCCTGCCGCAGACGATGAAGCAGGCCATTCAATGCGCGGGCGTGCTGGCGCGTGTGGTGATCGTTGGGCTTTCAAATAAGCCGCTTGAAATCGACACCTATAATGAACTGCTTGGCAACGAAGTGGAGTTGATCGGCTCGAACGATCATCTTTTGCAAGAGTTGCCCCTGCTCGTGGAGATGGCGCGCAGAAAAGTATTGGATATTTCGCGCGTGGTCACGCGCACCGTTCCGCTCGACGCAGATGCGATCAACGCGACGCTGGATGCGCTGGAAAACTTCAGCGGCGATGTGCGCACGGTGATCGTCCCGGCTTCAAATCAAGATTGATATTGCCACTTGAAAAAATATCATAAACAAAAACTCCGCGATCATAAAGGTCGCGGAGTTTTGAGTTAAGGGCTGAATTCCTTTTGTATAACTTCAATGTTTGCGGTTTTGAGAAAGTTCATTGCGTTTTCATCTGTCCGATATGCCACGCTGTAGACAATGCGTGAAATCCCCGCGTTGATCAACACCTTCGTACAGTTGATGCAGGGCAAATGAGTCACATAGCACAGCGCGCCTTTGGTGGATACGCCATGCAGCGCGGCTTGAATAATAGCGTTCGTCTCGGCGTGGATGGTGCGCACGCAGTGACCGTCCACCATTAAATGCCCGATCTCGTCGCAATGCTCCTGCCCTGCCGGTGAGCCGTTGAATCCGGTAGTGAGGATGCGTTTATCCAACACCAGCACTGCGCCCACAAAGGCGCGGTCACAGGTGCTGCGTTCGGATACCGCGTAAGCGATCTTCATAAAGTAAGAGTCCCAATCGGGTCGCATGGTGATTTCCTTATTAAATGCAAGACCTGACAAGTTTCATAATGACGAATGTTGATCGGGGTCTTTGTGAATCAGAGCCTGCCCGATCAAGTGAATCCGCGTGAAAACCTGTCAGGTCTTTTTTATCCTTTAAAGAAATTCGTGATAAAGAACCAGATATTCGCGGGGCGTTCTGCAAGGCGGCGCATGAAGTAGGGATACCAATGCGTGCCGAAGGGAACATACACGCGTACGGGGTATCCTTCTTTCACAAGTTTTTCCTGCAAGTCACGGCGGATGCCGTACAACATTTGAAATTCCAAACCATTTTTGAGAAGCCCCACTTTTTCCGCGTATTGTTTGGCAAAGGCGATGCGTTTCTCGTCATGCGAGGCAATCGCAGGGATGGGAGGAATGCGCCCATCATCCGTCAACAGGGTTTGATTCGCGAGCGAGGTGTCTATCAAAATCTTGGCGAGCAGATCGTAATTCGCGTCCACATCCGCTTTGCTGGGGAAGGCTTTATCAGGCGGTTCTTTATATGCGCCCTTGACCAGACGGATGGTCGTCTTGTTCTGCATCATGCGGCGCGTATCGGCTTCGGCGCGGAAGAGATAGGATTGCACAGCCATGCCGACATTGGTGTATCCCTTTTCGCGCATCGTATAATACATGTTAATAGTTTTGTCGGTGTAAGGCGTATCCTCGATATCCACCCGTACAAAGGTATTGTTCTTTTTCGCGCGCGCGAGGATGCGCTCCAAATTTTGCGCGCACAGGTTTTCATCCAGCCCGAGACCGATCTGAGTCAACTTGATGGAAACATTACCCCGCGCTGTAGGATCCGCTCCGAGGGCGTCCAGAGTCGCGAAGATGGCATCCGTCGCTTGCTGGGATTCTTCGGGTGTATTCGTATGTTCGCCGAGATGGTCAAGCGTCGCGTTGATCCCCTTCGCATTCAATTCTTTGACGACCCGCATTGCATCTTCAAGTTTGGTGCCCGCAATAAAACGGGATGCGGTACGCCACGCAAAACTCCAATTGGTAACGAGGTTTTGCGCCCAAGCAGCTTTGGATAAGTAAATGAGGAAAGAGCGAAGCATAGAACCTTCTTTTCAAATGGGGTGCGCCAGCAACGCCGACAAACGTATTCTAGCACATCCCCCATTTGGGTGTGTTATACTTTTTTTGTAAAATAAATTTCATTCAACCCTTTTAACCACGAAGGGCACGAAGGGCTCGAAGGGGAAAACTTTAAAATTGAAACATTGCTCTTACTTTGTGTTCTTGGTGCCCTTTGTGGTAAAGATTTTTCCCGCCTGGAGGCAGTTTGAGAAATCGTAATACCAACACCATCTTTCGCGGGGTCTCCATTTTATTTCTGACCTTCGCGCTCGTGATCAGTATTATTTCATTGGTGGGATACAGCCGTCAGCGCAACAACTATCCCGCCAGTATGACCATCGCCGGCGTGCCGGTCGGCGGGTTGACGCTCACCGAGGCGTCGCAGCGCCTGCTTGAAGTGTACACATCGCCCATTGAAGTTTTATATAACAACGCTGCTATTCAGATTGAACCCACCGTCGTTGGCTTTCAACCTGATATTGAAACCATGCTCGCCGCAGCCGACCTCAGCCGCACGAGCAGATCGTTCTGGGGCGGATTTTGGGATTACCTTTGGAATCGTACCCCGCCCGAAATTGTAATTCCACTAAGTTCCACCACCTCCGAAGAGCGCCTGCGCGAATACCTACAAAACGAAATTGCTTCGCGCTACGACTTGCCGCCCACGCCCGCAGAACCGATTCCGGGCAGCCCCAACTTTGCGCCCGGTAACCCGGGGCAGGTGCTCGACCTTGAACGCGCAGTCCTGCTCATCAGTGACGCATTGAAATCACCCAACAATCGTTCGGTTGCGCTGAGTTTTACCCGCAGTACCGCCGCGCGCCCTACTATTGAAAACCTCGAAATTCTTTTGAAGCAGATCATAACCGCCTCTGGATTCGACGGTTTGATCGGTCTCTACATGCTCGATCTGCAAACCGGGCAGGAAATCCATTTTGGAATTAGCAACGGGCAGGAAATTTCAGTGGATCAGGCAGACATCGCCTTCACTGCATCCAGCACGATGAAAATTCCGGTTGTGACCTCGTATCTTATCAATCGCGGCAGTGACCTCTCCCCTGAGATTTCCAATGATATCTCACTAGCACTCGGTAAATCAATTAACGAAGCTACAGACCGCGTACTGGATGCCATAGACATAAACAACGGACCTGTGGTTGTTACACAAAACATGCGCGCGCTTGGCTTGGATAGCACGTTTCTGGCTGGCTTTTTCACCGCGCCCGCATATCTGCTCCCTTCCATTCCAATTACGCCCGCCAACTCGCGTGTTGATGTATTTACCGAACCCGATACCTACTCACAAACGACTCCATCCGAAATGGGGTCGCTTTTAGCGGATATCTATCAATGCGCACACGATGGCGGAGGCGCGCTGGTGGCAACTTTCCCGGATAAAGTCAGCCCGGCTACCTGCCAGTTGCTGATAGATTTCATGGCACAGGATAAATTCGGCGCGTTGATTCAGGGCGGCGTTCCAGATGGAACACTCGTGCCGCACAAACACGGCTATGTGACTAATTTTTCGGATGGCGTTGTCCATGATATTAGCGATGCAGCCATCGTCTACACTCCCGGCGGGGATTTCGTCCTGACCATTTACACCTATCACCCCGTCACTAATATTTGGGATATTACCAACCCCATGTTCGGCAATTTGGCAAAGGCTGTTTATAACTATTTCAACATTACGGCGCAGTAATAACTGTAACGCGAGACTGCGTAGCGTCTCGCCTTGCAACCCCCTTCTCAGTCAAGAGTGACACGCTTTGCGTGTCGCGTTACAGAAGCCAAGTAAATAAGTTTTAGCAAATAATGGATAAGGAATTTTCACCGCGGAGTCGCGGAGTTCGCAGAGTTTTTAATATCTATTCTCGGCATTCTCTGCGACTCTGCGGCAGAAACAGCGTGGTTTTATACGACTTTTGCTTATCCATTATTCACGTTACTCAACGTACCTTATGCGGGAAGTGTGTTCATCCGCTCGACTTCCATTTGAGCGCCGAGTCTGGCAAAAATATCCCGCGCTTCCTGCCACATGTTTGCGCCTTGTTCCTTGCTGCCCCGATTAAGTTCATGACGCGCCCATTCACGTAAAGTGCGGGCACGCTCAAAATCTATTTCAGCATCGGTGAAGGTTTTTATGCTTTTGTTGAAGCAAGTTTCTGCGTTATATTCACCCATCTGCTGGGTTTCCAAATCTGAAAAGCGAACCACATCATTGATGTGAGCACATATCATGCCCAGCGTCCGCCATGCAATGCCAATATACTCGGGTGTTTTATCTTTCTCCCCAAGGACCAGCGCCTGATGTGCAAAATGAAATGCGTCGTCGTATTTTTCCAACCCGATCAATGCTTCTGCTTGATAATTAAAAGTATTCGGCATGCACCATGAACCATCAATACCCGCCAACGCAACCGACTGCTGCAGATCTTCCAGCGCCTCTTCGTATCTTTTCAATGCGACCAGTTCAGCGCCACGATTCGATAGAAAGACAATCTCGCCATCTTTGTATCCGGTCTCATGGGCAATCTTCACCGCGCCGTCATATCTTTGATAAGCAGTTTCATAGTCGCCGCGCGCATCCGCCATCACACCAAGGTTGTTGAGCAGATCCATGCCTTGCTGCCGGTTACCTAATTCCTGGAAGATATTAAGCGCGTTTTCCCAGGATGAAGCAGCCTTGTCGAACATGCCCGATACATAATAAACTGCGGCTTGCAGGTTCAGACAACGAGCCATCTCATTTTGATTATCAAGTGCCGTGAAATCGGCAAGCGCCTGCTCGGCAAGCGACAATGCAGCCTGTGATTCACCCACTCGAAAGCGGGCCGTGCCCTGCATCCAAAGCGATCTTGCAATCTCGATCTTTGCATTGTCGCTGCGAGCTAAGGTTTCAGCACGGATAGCATTCTCAAGAGAGGCATGATGGTCGCCCTGATAACCATGCGCGATGGCGCGGGCGCTCAAGGCGCGCGCTTGGGCAATCAGGTCGCCGTTTTCTTCCGCCAGTCTCAACATCGCGCTATAGTATTCAAGCGCATCAGAATAGCGAGCCTGCCAGTTCGAAACATCGCCTAACCGCAGGTAGGCCTCCAGCCTTTGCGGAATGGTATCCTGTCCGCCGTGTTCGTTGAGGAAGGTCAGCGCTTTTTGATAATAGTTTATAGCTGAATCATTTGCGAATGTATTTTGCGATTGTTTGCCGGCGCGCATATACCACTCTGCAGCCTTGAGCCATTCGCCCGCGCGGTCATAATGTTCTCCCACACGCCCCGCATATTCATTGGCGCGCTCACCTCCGATATCAACCAATCCCTCGGCGGCTTGAACATGATATACAGGTCGAAGTCTTAACAAAACGCTCTCATAGGTCACATCATGCAAAATTGCGTTCTTGAATATAAATTCCAAAGACTCCTTGGATGCAGATTCCTCATAGCCATAAATTAATTCCTTGGCGCGCAAGGTCGCTAATATTTCGGTGATCGGCGCTGGCAATTCTGGATTTTGATATTCCGGGTTACGCATATGCTCAACGATATCGGTCCAGAATACGCGCCCCACCACGGAGGCTTGCTGCAACGTCTCGCGAATATTTGAATTGAGGCCATCCAGGCGCGCTTGCAACAGACCCGTTAAAGTTGCCGGGACTTTAAGTTCAGAAAGACGATCCAACTCAACCGACCACTGCTCCTTGCCTCTGACGATGACGCCACCTTGAATCAACACCTTGATCAACTCTTCCACATAAAATGGACTACCCTCGGCTTTTTTGATGATGAGATCCATAATAGTTTCAGGTACTTCAGGAATCTTTTTCAGGATCTCAGCAACGAGTAAGCGGGTATCAGCATCCGATAGCGGAAGCAGGTTCAGGCTTAGGTTTTGAACCGGGCCTGCACCCCAATCCGGTCTTTGTTCGAAGATCGTCGGGCGCGTTAATCCGATGATCAAAAGCGGCAGGTCGGTTTTCTTGTTCATAAGGTATTCAAAAAAGTCGAGCGAGCCTGAATCGGCCCAATGAATATCTTCAAGAAAAATGACAACCGTTTGCTTTTGCGCAATATCCGTAATAAATTGTGTGGCGTAATGAAAAGCCCGATCGCGGACCTGGCGTGCATCACCGAGAATGCCTTTCAAGTGCGGGCTTGCAGAATAATCAAGCCCGATCAAGTGACCAATAAAGTGAGCATATATGGCGGCATTTTCTTTATTATCTGTATATTTTAGAATTGCGCGTTCCAATTTCTGGCGCGCAGTATCAGCACGGTCGTTTTCCTGAATCTCAAATGACGAGGAAAGAATGCCGCGCAAAAGCGAATAAGGGATTGGGACAGTTGCCTGTGCCGCGCGTCCTTTGAAAAGTTGCACAGGGTGTTCCAGTGAATCGAGCCACTTGCCAAACTCGAAAAGCAAACGCGATTTGCCAATTCCCGCTTCTGCAATAAGGTTGATCAAATGCGTCAGGCGTTGATCAACAGTTGCGCCAAACGCGGTTATCATCTGCTCGAATTCTTTTTCACGGCCAATGGTGCGTGTTTCAACGCCTTCGAGTCCGCGGGTAGTATCGCGGAAGGAACGCGGTTTCACACCATTGACTATGTATACCTGAATTGGTTCGCTCTTGCCTTTCACCATGATCGGTTCAAGCGCGGTGACATCGAAGATGCCGCGGACATGTTGATGCGCATCGCGTGAGATCAATATTCCGCCGCTGGGCGCAGATGCCTCCAGCCGTTGCGCGAGATTCACCGTATCGCCAATTGCCGTATATTCGCCGACAGTTCCCACGGTTCCCAGCAGCGCGGGCCCGGTGTTGATGCCAATTCGCAGTTGAATGTTTTGAATTTGGGTTTTGTAATCTGGCAATATTTCAGACTGCTCGCCTTTCCAATCCCGAATCTCGGATTGGATTTGCAGCGCTGAGCGCATGGCACGCTCGGGATCGTCCTCATGCGCGGTTGACGTTCCATATAAAGCCATGACAACGTCGTTGATGTGTTTGTCAACACGCCCGCCCTGATCCTGAATCGCTTTGTCCACGCGCGACCAGAGCGAGTTGATCACGTCATTGACAACTTCATCATCCATCGTCTCAAACATGGCGGTGAAACCGGATATATCCGCAAACAGGACGGTGACAAGTTTTCGCTGTTGTGGCACACGCAGAGCGCGTCTTTCACCGTTCAAGTCTGCCATTTTTTCATGCATGGATACAAGCACGATATTCACAACATCCTCACCCAGCAGGGGTCGGTTGGTTTCAAGCGCGGCGATTGCCTGCTCGAATTCTTTTTGACGGCCAATGGCATTTGTTTCAACGCCTTCGAGTCCGCGGGTGCCATCACGGAAAGAACCCGCCTTAACTCCATTGACTGTATAGACCTGGATTGGTTCGCTCCTGCCTTTCACCATGATCGGTTCAAGCGCGGTCACATCGAAGATGCCTTGCACGTGTTGATACGCATCATGTGAGATCAGAATTCCACCGCGCGGCGCGGCGGATTCCAACCGGTTGGCGAGATTCACGGTATCACCAATTGCCGTGTATTCGCCGACAGTCCCCACGGTGCCCAACAACGCGGGTCCGGTGTTGATGCCAATTCGCAGTTGAATGTTTTGAATTTGGGTTTTGTAATCTGATAATTTTTCAGACTGCTCACTTTTCCAATCCTGAATCTCGGATTGGATTTGCAGCGCGGAGCGCATGGCGCATTCGGAATCGTCCTCGCGCGCAGTTGGTGTTCCATATAGAGCCATAACCGCATCGCCAATATGTTTGTCAATACGCCCGCCCTGATCCTGAATCGCTTTATCCACGCGCGACCAGAGCGAGTTGATTACGTCATTGACAACTTCATGATCCATCGTCTCGGACATTGCAGTGAAACCGGATACATCCGCAAACAGGACAGTGACAAGTTTTCGCTGTTGGGGCACGCGCAAGGCGCGGCTCTCACCATTCAACTCTGCCAGTTTTTCGCGCATGGATACAGACGCAATATCAAAGACCACATCCCCCAGCAGGGATCGCTTAGATTCAAGCGCGGTTACTGCCTGTTCGAGAAGTTCACGTTTGTTTGAGTGGGTTAGATTATTCAAGGAATGCAATCTCTTTAAAGTTATGATACCGCAATAATCGTAACCTTTCAATTGTGTTATATTATTGCAATAAGACTAGGTTTATCCGATTATCCATCATTTTCCGTTTATCTGCAACGGGATGTTTTTCCGTGTTGCTTGAAGAGAAAAGGAGGTGTGTGCGTAGAAATCCAAAATAAAAGTTTTTGACTATTATGATCAGCTCAAAAGAATAATTATAAGGAGATAATATGAACAAAAGACTTTTTACCATATTAACCGTACTAATGATTACCGTACTTGTCACCTCACCCGTTGCGGCAGGTGGCAGTATCAAACTTTCAGGCGTTAGTTTTAGTCTTGGATCGCTCATCGCCGAAGGATATGCCGGCGGACTGGGATCCACGGACGTGACAGTAGTTCTGGGTGCAAGTGGCATTCCTGCCATCACTTGTACAAATCCTGGCGGCAATGATGTACCAGGTCAAAGTTATCCAAAGGTATCTGCCACTGGAGAGCAAACACTGCTTGGCGATGATCCGATCAGAAAGAACGGCAAAGCCCCATTCTTTACTGAAACTGACGATCCTGAAACCATCGCCTGGGATGCAGCTGGATGTCCCAGCTCCAACTGGACTGGTCACATCGACTTCATCTTCTGGACGAAGGCCACCATTTCAGTCTATAGCACCTCCACTGGTACTTTGCTGAAGAAACAGAATTACACCTGTACAACCACTCGCTACCCAGCCAGTGTAAGTTGTGTAGCCGCTCCATAATCAAATTCATTGCAAAAATAAAAAAAATTGCCCACGAAAAATTTTTTCGTGGGCAATTTTTTTTTAGGAACTAACCACGAAGATCGTATATAAATCTAGAACATCTTCATCAAAGATTCTGGAACCCAGAATGAACCATACCCCATAATGCCCACTACTAGTGAAGCAGCCAGGATCAATACGCCAAATGCGATCAGTATCCTGTCTCTGGTTTGATAAGTCAGCACATCCAGCCATGTGCGCGGACCGATACCGAAGGCGCGCAGATCCATCGCGTCGATGATATCTTCGCTGGCGATGATCGCGTGAATGGTGACGGGCACAAAAATCGGGCCGAGTTTCCGCACCTGTTGAATGATCCCGCCGCTGATCTTATCCAGTTCATATCCGCGTGCGCGCTGTGCGTCCATCGTCAATTGGAAATCGCGCCCAAACGTGGGGATGAATCGCATCGTCAAATCCATCGCGTACGCGAATTTATCGGGGAGGCCGATTCCTTTGAAGGTAATTCCATACAACGCGGGGTCGAGCGAATAGGGAATCAGGATCGTCATTACAGCGATACTGAATACGCGCACCAACTGACTGACCGCAAAGAAAGCGCGCTCAACGGTAATTTTAAGAGCAGGAGTCCAGCCGAGAATCGAGAATGAGGCTCTGAACTCGCGAATCAAATGTTCTTGTTTATAGACTTCAGTTCCGCCGCGGCCGGTGAGGAAAGTGAGAATGGCAAAAAAGAAAACAAAGCCAAGGATAAATAAAAACGCCCTGCGCATCTCATGCCATTTCACTCCTGAAGTTAATAAAACGAACACGGCAATGACAAAAAACGGGAGCAGAAAACGGACATCCCAAAATGACAGGGTTGCGAATAGAAAACACCCGTAGAAGATGACCCACGCGCGCGGATCAAACGATTGAATAAATGAGTTTTCGCGTTTTCGATAACGCCAGGCGACTAACATAGGGTTTAAGGTTACAGGTCTAAGGTTGAAGAACAGTAATCAGTTACCAGCTGTCAGTTGTCAGTAATCAGTGATCAGTGATCAAAACTGACCACTGATTACTGTTGACTGCTTACTGACTAACGCCCGGATTGTTTGCGCGTGGATGTGTAAGCCACAACCAGCATCGGAACAAGGATGGCGGCGAAGATCAGGTTGGGGCCGGCGGCAGGCAGGAACTCACCCACCACAGCGGCGGCGAGACTGAAACCGTTGATAACCATGTCTGAAAGCGAAGCAAAAAGCAAACCGACAATATTGCCCAACATGCCCCATGTTACGGCAGTGGCAACGTCTTCGTTATCCTTGAAGAAATAGCGTACGCCGAAAACCAGCGCGAAGCCGATGAGAACAGCAACGCCCGCGAAGAGCGAGATCTGCGCATCGCCGAAAATATTATTGGCAGGATCAAAGAACGTCATGTTGGCTTGGCCGCGGTTCATGAAGAACAGAATCACGGTCAGCAAAGCCAATCCGCCGCTGATGTAGAGCACCATATCCATGCTTCTCTTCTTATCCTTGAAAAGCATCCACATGCCGGAGACAAAGCCGATCAAGCCGTTGCCGATGCTCCATTGCGGAGAGAGACCAAAGCCAGTCAACGCGTCGCCGAACATGTTGCCAACTGCGCCGGTGAAGAATCCGACTACGGGGCCAAAGGCAAAACCGAAGAACATCGGAATTGCGATTGCGGGGCGGAGTGAAACCTGACTCAGCGAAGGCACAACGAACACGGTTCCGTTGAACAGCCATGAGAACACGGCATACAAGGCCGCGCCGATTGCCATCCAAACTACTTCACGTGTACCGACTTCCCATGCATTATTTTCTTTGGTGAAGAAATACACGGCAAAGGCAATCGCCACGCCGATCACCATAAACAAGAATCTGGCGGGCACAGTGGCTTGATCCAGCGGGAATTCAAGCTTGGGGTCAATGAAATAGATACCAAACGCTACGATAGCAAACACAACCACCAACGATCCGAGAATACTTATAAGTTTCTTATCCATCTTTACTTCTCTCCTTTTTTATTTTTATTAAGACCTGACAGGTTTTCACATAACTCTAATCAACCAAGTTAATTTTATTTCACAGTAACTGTGACTAACTGAAGCATGCTGAAACCTGTCAGGTCTGTTTTCTTAAATATGAGCCAAAGCCTCTGCGCGCATAAAGCGGCCCGTTTCATTGAATCGTTTTAGGTTCATCGCCAGCAGTGAAGTCGGGACGAGTCGATTGGCTTTGAGACGATCAAAATCGTGGAGCGTTTCCTGCGGAGTCCCATCGGCGACGAGGCGGCCATCGTTCACGATCAAAACCCGGTTGGCGTAAATCGCAGCGAGATCAACATCGTGGGTGATAAAAAGAATGGCTTCAAACGCAGGCATCTGAAGGATTGCATCCATGAAGTTCATGTAATTCTGATAATCCTGCCCGGCGGTGGGTTCATCCATCACGAGGATGCGCGAACGCATCGCAAGGATCGCAGCAATGCTGACACGTTTTTGCTGACCAAACGAAAGCGCCAGCGGAGGATCATTTTCCTTTTCTGAAAGATTCACCATCTTTAGCGCCTCTTTCACTTCCAACTCAATTTGATCTTTCGCATGTTTCATATTCGTCGGGCCAAACGCCAGCTCATCATGTACGGTCGGCGCAAACAACATGTGACTTGGGCTTTGGAAAACATAACCCAACATACTCGCGATCTCGGCAACGCTCGCTTCACGCGTATCGCGCCCGTCAACTATCACACTGCCGGACTTTGGCTTGAGCAAACCAATCGCGTGTTTGACGAAAGTTGTTTTACCCGCGCCATTCGGGCCCAGCACCGCGATCACATCTCCGCGATTAATGGTGAGATTGATGCCATGCAAAACCTCGCGCTCGGATTCATATCCAAAAGCCACATCTTGAAATGTGACCAGCGCATCATCCTTCGACGCGGATTTGGTTGCGCCCGGCAGAATTTGAATCGCGACCGGAGGCGGATCCAACTTCGCGCGCTCGACAATCTGCTCGGCGGGAAGTTTCACCTCGCGGTAATCCACCACCTTAGATAACCCCGCCGCATCCCCTAAGTAACGTACCTGACCTTCACTCATGAACATCACGCGCTCAGGGTTGATCCGCAGCACATCCTCGACACGATGCTCAACCAATAACACAGACAAGCCCTGATCCGCCAACATGCGCACGGCATCCAGCGTATCTTGCGCGGAGGCGGGGTCAAGGCTTGCGAGCGGTTCATCCAATAAAAGGATCGAAGGACGCATGGCAAGCACACCCGCCAGCGCCACTTTTTGCTTTTCGCCGCCCGAAAGACTGAATGTTTCCCGGTTACGTAAATGCGTGATTTTTAAAAAGTTAAGTGCTTCATCCACACGCTGAAAGATCTCTTCGCGCGCCATGCCGAGGTTTTCCAAGCCAAAGGCTGCCTCGTTGAGAACTTTTGTGCCAAGGATCTGACGTTCGGGGTCTTGTAAAACTGTGCCGACCTTTTGTGAAATTTGCGAAAGTTTCCAACTTTTTACATTACCGCCAAAGACCAAAACCTCCCCGCTCATATCCCCTTTATAAGAGCGCGGAATTAATCCATTAATGCAGCGAATCAGCGTGGTCTTGCCGCATCCGCTTGCGCCCGCGATTAAAAGAACTTCGCCAGGTTTCGCTTCAAAAGAAATATTGTGGATTGCCGCGCCTTGACGGTCACGGTAGCGAAAGGATAGGTTATCTACAACAAGAGGAAATGGGGTCATTGAGCCGCTGTGAAAAAGAGATGTGATAGTTACCTGCGAAGTAATTATCGCCTTTATTATGCCATGCAGTCAGGCGATGTCAAGTTAAAATAAAAACTTCCGAAGTTGCCATTCTTTGGCGCTTCGGAAGTTTACGAACATAAAAAATATTACTTGGCGAAGATCAAATACCAGGCATGCAACATGCCGGGGATACCACCTAAAATGGTCAGAACAACATTCAACCAGAACGTATTATCGATCTTGCCATATTTCATATATACTGCAAGAGGTGGAATAAACAGCGAGACGACGAACTGCAAAATTTTGTTATCCATTTAATACTCTCCTTATTGGATCTGAAATTGGACTTACTTTGTCAATTATACAACAAATAAAAAAGAAAAACATTAAACGAAATTACGTGTGTGCACGCAAAACATGTCAGGCCGGGGTTGCTCTCTGCGCCGTCCCCGGCGCAGGGTTTCCTCGCAAACCACCGCCGAGGATGGCGGCTGGAGCATAGGTTAATGACAACCTTTGCGTGCACACCATCGCGCAGAGGTACCAAATAAAATATCAGGTAGTGGTCAAACCGAAGTGATTTGTAGTATCAGTAGTTCACGATTCTGGAGTCAATCAGCAAGCTGATTGACAAATTATGGTTCGCTCTAAAATCCGGGCGGCAAGCCGCCCGACTCCAGAGTCGTTTTCGTGAAATACTGAGTATATTTTAAAATAGTAGCAAATAAAATTTTAGATTATGAAAAGGCTGAGAAACTTTACTGGCCTGGGTCACTCGGGTAGAAGCCTGCAAGTACAAGCCTTTACTGGCTTTTACGCAAACTCTGCGTAAACTAATGGCAACAAATACTCAATTATTTTGTTGGACAACATAATTTTGGCTAGTTTTCCCACCAGAAACCGTAGAGCCATTTTTACGAAATGCACACAAGAAAAACCGCTAATTTTGAGGTGGTGAGTTAGAATAGTAATTATTCGTGAAAGTCTTCATTTGTAATTAAGCGCACAACAACCCTGATGAAGGCTCATACAAGAGACTGTTTCTTAAAGGCTTTTTACCACACAGATCACGCACCTGCCCTGGTGGGCGGTGTCAGGGAGGGTCACTGAGAAAAACCTTAAAAAACTCTATGAATATCGTGTTCTCTGGTATCATCTCAATAAATCGGGGATGAGCAGGAAATTATTGAATCCCCCCCGGAACAAAGATAAACGAGTAAACTAACGCCAGCATGTTTGAAGACATCGAACTGAACG
>VFKN01000084.1 GCA_009885525.1 Anaerolineaceae bacterium
ACACTGCAAAACGCAATGGCGAAAGCGCCTTTCAAAAATTGGTGCAGTTGATGGGCTCGCCTGTTTTGCCTTTCTTGCTTCAATCAGATTTTGCTGTGTGAGCAGTTACCAATAATCTAATTAACGAGACAAATACCACATATACTGCTATGGATCGAGCTGCTTTCTCGAATGTGACCACCACAGGTTACGGCGGTCATTCGTATAGAATTAACAGCGAGCCAACAGTAGCTAATATGGAGGCGGTAGTTTGGAAATGTACTGACGCATTTAGTGTTGAATATATTTGGCATACCTATATCGCAGTGCCGTACAATACGCAATCTCCTATAGATGGCTCGTATTGGTATCATGTAGATAATACTAATAATGCAGAGGACTTTGATATTTCCGTGAATCAAGAAAATTTCGGAAACCAATGGGTTTACCTTGGGTGGTCAAAGGGGAAAGGAGGAAATAATGATACATCCAAATGCTATGTAGGTACAAATAATCGTGCGCCTTCAGGTTATGAATTTTGGGTAGATCATATGAAATATTGGCCTAAGACAAATACTACTCCGCCTAATTACACACACGGCTGGTAACTACAATTGTGGTTATCGTAAACAAATTAAAACCTACTATGTCAATTTTTTAATAACTGATGTTACCTCATCATCCTTAATCTTTTCCTTTGGATATAAGGATTAAGGATGATGAGAAATCTTGTATCAACGAGAAAAATATGCGCAAACTTACAATTCTTTTTATGCTTTCTCTTCTATTTTCTTTAAGTGCTTGCTCAAAATCATCGCCTAATTCTTTGTCTACAAAAAGTGCTTGCGCTGTAAGTCACGGGCTTGAGTTTTGTATTACAAATGGCGTTGTAAATGATGCGAAAACAAGTATGTCGGTTGAAGCAAAAACATTGACTGGAGAGTTGAAGCCGGGAGACCTGATGCTTGGTCTGGCCTGGCAAGGCAGAGAAACCCCAATCATTATGAAAGATCAAGGTGGGAATGTTTTTCCAATGAGCGCTCAGGTATTGCAAAATCAGGATCAAAAGACAGGCAATATTGTTGAGCAGGTTGAGTTTGCTCCGCTTCCTCTTTTTGCCGGGCACACAGTAAAATTAACCATTCCTGCTTTTGTTGCTCAAGTAGATCTAAACCAAACCATTCAGATTGATTTGGGCAGTGATCCCATGCCTAATGCCAACATTTCTATAGATGCAGACATATCAGTTCTTGGCAACATAATTCATTTTCAAAAAGCAAGGTTGATTGGTGATGGAATTAATAGTTTGCGCCTGTATTTAGATAGTGAACCAATCGAATCAGTAGACGGGATAAGGCCTATTCAATTAGAACCAGGTAAGCCGGAAAAAATAAATGACTTATATGGAAGCGGCATGCTTGAAGGTAGCAAGGATGTTTTCGTAGAACTTATCACGCCATCTGGAAAAATAACGGGGATATTAACCATGCCGATTATAAGAGCTACGGTCTTGGTAGAAGGTCCTTTTGAATTTTCTTATTCATTCCCTGCGAGTGGGATGCAAACTATTACGCCATCCCCCATTGTTTCTGCTAACTCGCCAACTGAATCTGTGATTCCCACCACCTCACTTGATAATCACTATTATAGTGGTCAGCCGCTAACTTCCGGCGATTTGCTTTATTCGGTATGGGCAGACAATAAGACCAATGTATACGTTTTTTCACCCACCCAGGATACACAACCGATATTGTTTGCAACACTTCCCGGACAGGCTTCTTTTTTACATCTCCATTCAGACGGACAAGGATTTGATTATTTAGCAGGGTCATACAATCCGGAAAACAACGATATTAAGCAAAGCCAATTGTATACTCTAACATTTGACGATTCCAAATTAAGCAAATTGCCAATCATATCGCCAGGTCATATTTTTTGGCCGACTTGGTCTTCGGATGGACATCTGGTTGCATTTGAATTTAAAAACAATGACCTGACGAATAGCGGATATAATATTGGCTGGATAGATATAAATTGTCAAGATAAAGGGGAATGCCCAGTTCAAATCCTGCCTCGTTCAAATGAATTTGAACTTTATCGTCCCGTTTTCTCCCCTGAAGGTTATCGTCTGGCAATAAACGGAGCTAACTTGGATACAGGCACGGGCGACATTTATACTCTGGAATTTGATGCGAACAGAAACCTTGGACCAGCCATAAATTTTACAAACACGAAGCAATATACTGATTATGATGTTAAATGGCTTAATAACGATACAATAATTTGGAGATGTGAGCAGGGTAATGTAGAACAACCAACAAAGGCAATTTGCAAGCAGGGAATAAATTCAAACTCCCTTCCAACCCTGTTCACATTTGATGATTACTTTACCTTCGGCGTGTCTGATTTAGAAAAATATTTTTGGACAGTAACTATTAACCGTGATGCGGGTCGCCAGACTGATTTATGGCTGCATGACGGAACTTCTCAAACAAATCTGGGAAGTGGAGTTTCTCTGGATTTAGACTATTTTATGCCAGCATTTTCTCCAGATGAACAATATTTGGCGTATGTGCTTGAAAGCAAAACGCTTTATTTTGTTAATTTACTAACAGGGGAAAAGAAGATTGTTCAAACAGGGGAAAATCGGGTTAGCTGGATATTGTGGGTACCATAGAAAAAAGGACAGGCTTCATATGCCTGTCCTTTTTGTTTGCTATTTTCATATCACATCTCAACAATACACGGCTGTTCGTCCTTGACGATAGCGCTTTCCCCATTTGGAAATAATACAACAGTCTGCTCCCCATTGCGGACGACGGTGAGCCCTTTATATTTGATCGTTACCGTCCATGGGAAAAGATTCTTGCCTTCAAGTTTAACTTTGGTCGCGGAGATAATCGTCACGCCCAAGGATTGCATGAACAAACCCACCGGCGCGAGTCCCTGCACTGAGTTGCGTTCGCCGATGCCCGTTCCTTTTTCCGCGTGATAGCGTTGATAGAAGGATCGGTGTTGTTTTAAGTTCTGGATCACCGCGTTCATCAAATGCGCGGTTAAGCGCGTGGCTTCGGCGCGGAATCCGTAGGCAAGCAAGCCTTCGCCGATGAGTTGATTCCACGGGAGGTGCACACTCATCGAAACCAGGTCGGCTTCTTCGTTGGGAGATTCAGGCAGCGAGGGCAGCCCAAACGGGCGGTCGAAGCGATCCGCGGTCATAATGTTGCGTCCGATCAGCGCGTTTGCCTGCTGCTTTTCCGGAATCCCCGCCCAGAGCGGCATGGCAAGCGTAATATCCTCGCCGGTGGTGTCGATGATCTTGATGATGACTTTATCTTTTTCATCCAGCCCGCTCACACTCACACGCCCCACACGCGTATATGTTTTTTGCGTGGTCGCAACCAGCCCGCCGGTGCGCCATTGAAATTGATGCCCCAGAATTGTTTCGACATCACCTTTTTTCTTCGTGAAATATTCGCTGACCTCAACCTCGGGTCTTCGCGCGGCCGGATTTTTAGTCTGGATCTCGATCAACAAGCGGACGGGGCTCTCCGATTCAAACTTCGGGCGCATATTCCCGTCGCCCTTTTTCTGCGCGATGACTTTGGCTTCCGAGACCAGTCCCGTTTCGTAGTCACGATACGAGTAAAAACTTTTGTCCGCGTTCCAGCTTGAGGCAACAGATTCTCGTAATTTTTCCGCTTGAGATAAAATCAGCGCGGTTTCTTCTTCATGTTTGCCGATCTGCTTCGCGATCTTTGCTACGGATTTCGCTTCGCGATAAAGCATGGATTCCAATGAAGGATTATGCACCAGCGAAATATCCAAACCCTGCGACCACGGATTCCAGACATCGAAAACGGGATTGTCGTCAAAGCCCGTTTGCAAAATGTGATCCCATTCGGGCGCGCCGTCGCGGTTGCGGTCATGCGCGGGGGAGAACCATGCCCAGAAAAATTTAACTAACTTGGGATAAATCTCCGCCAGAAAAGCATCGTCTTTTGTGCTTTGATAATATTTCCACGCCAGCGTGGCGAGCAGCGGCGCGGCCAATAATTTGCTGCGCTGAGCGCCAATGCCGACCTTGTTATCGATTTCGCCTTCTTCATTTTGCGTGGATAGAAAATTGAGAATGAGATTTTTTGCCACACATGGCGCGCCCTGCAAAATACTGGAGATGTAATACGTCTCCAGCGGAGATTGACCATTCCACGCGGGCGGATAATCTCCGCCGTCGCCTTTGCGCGAGAAACCATGATCGGGGTGGCGCGCGTTCACAAAAGATGGATGCGGTAATTGTTTGCTGCCATTTAAG
Source organism: Anaerolineaceae bacterium (assembly GCA_009885525.1). Lineage (GTDB taxonomy): Bacteria > Chloroflexota > Anaerolineae > Anaerolineales > Villigracilaceae > Villigracilis. The sequence continues at coordinate 4,295 of VFKN01000084.1, forward strand.
AATAATCCGTGCGCGGCTTTCTGGCTGAACGCCAGCGCGGCATCCCAATCCTGATCGCCGGTGCGGATATCAAGCACTTGCGAGGCGTCGAGCATTTCGATGCGCGCGCGTTCCGCTTCCCACGGGCGGGCGGCGCTGCGCCGCGCGAGTTCAAACGACTCCTCCACGGTGTTCAGCGCGGCTTCCGCAAAGGATATCTGACGCGTCGCGCCGGGTCCTAATTCAAGATCAAGCGTGAGCGAGGCGTGCGCGCCGGAGCCGTGTTTGGGTCCGCCTGTCATAAAGATGACGGGCGCGATTCCGCTGGTTTGTCCCGCGAGGATATTAACTAACTGCTGCTGGGTTGGGATGATGGATTGACCATCGAGATGCGCAAGCGTGGCGCAAACTTCCACTGTGATCTGGCGCACCGCGTTGCTTTTATTGGTGAAGATGACGCGTCCCGCCACTGCATGGGATTCGGGAACCCAAAATTCGGTTGCGATATTAAGGTTTTTGAGGGGGGAAAAATCGAGGGCGAGAAAGTTCGGGTAATAACGCTGCAAAGTGGGCTTGGTTACAAAGACGTTGGGGTCTGTGGCTGTGACGATGCCTTCGGTAAAGCGCAGGAAGATGCGCATGGAGCGTGCGCGCAAACCATAGGTAGTAACAAGCGCAATCGCGGAGCGTTCTGCATCAGACGCGCCGAGTTCCACTTCCCAAATATGATCGTTGATGTAATCTGGCTTGCAAAGGCGGGCATCCGCTGCCAAAGTGAGGTACAGCGGGTCGCCGGGAGTTAAAGACCAATCGCGCATGGGTCAATTGTACGGGGGAAAGGGCAGAAGGTCAAACGGGATTTAGTCGGATATTTATGCCGCAATCAGGGCACGTTCCACTTCGATGGGGAGCTCTATGGGCATAAAATGGCTGGTATGAAAGAGATAATCTTCTCCGCTCTCGTCAATGACCCGAATCATGTCATCTTTTTCCGCCTGCGGGTCGGGAATAACTTCATACATTTTTCGCACAATTAAAGATGCTTCATAGTCTGTGTTATCAATGCAAATTACAAAATGAGTTTTAGCTGTCATAGGGGTTAATCCAGATATTTTTTGATCTTGATGTCTCTTTTTCCAATTCCATGCGCTTCGTACCAGTGCAGTTCCACATGGCGGGTATTTCCGTTTGGAAGTTTTACGTAAGCAATCCCTTTCAGTTTTCTCCAACGTCCACGTCCGTGCATTTTTTGCAGGTAATCCAGATCGCGGATGCCGGAACCGGTTGCGATGGTTTCGATTTCTTGAATATCGCTAATGATCTCGAACTTCATGGTTGTAGTTTAGCATTTCTCAAGTGAAGTATCAAGTGCGCCTTTGAGTTATTTTACGGCTTTCTCAAACTCATATTCGACTAATCCTTTAACCGCCAAGAACGCCAAGTTGCCAAGTTTTAATGGTTTTCTTGGCGTTCTCTGCGCCTTGGCGGTTTATTTTAAAAAATGATTTTAACTTTGAGAAAGCCATATGAGTTATTTCACAATCGCGTAAAGGTAACTATCCACCGGCACATCGCTGACATTGGGGTGGATGATATACCTGTGCATGATGCCTTCGCGAGTCATGCCGATCTTTTCCATCACGCGCTGCGAGCCGATGTTGTCCACGCTGGTAGTGGCGTACACGCGGTAAATCTCCGGCTGCTGAAATGCCCAATCCACCAATGCTTGCGCGGCTTCGGTCATATAGCCCTTGTCCCAATGGACTCGCGCCAGCACGTAGCCAATCTCCGCTTTGTGACCCTCTATGCGGATCTCGATCATCCCCACCGCTTGATTTGAACTCTGCTCGAGGATCATATACGTGTAGCGCGTATTCTGCTCCCACGCATCGATCATGCGGCGCAGAACGGAGCGCGTCACGTCGATATTCTCATGCGGAGGCCAGGTCATGGTGCGTGTTACTTCCGGGTCTTGCGCCCACGTCTCGAAGACGGCGCGCGCGTCTTCGATCATCGGTTTGCATAGGGTCAGTCGTTCAGTTTGGATGGGGTTGGGAGGGTTCATTGGGTGTCTCCAAATGATTACAGAAATTTTATATCGGTCAATGCTTGACACTCTTTTATTTGCAAGTATACTAAAACCACTGACCTATGCGTATCATAACTCGTAAACGTCTCAATGACTTTGCCGAAAAACACCCTGACGCAAAATCGGCGCTTCAACATTGGTATAAATTAGCAAAAAGAAAAGATTTCAAGTCGTTTGTAGAATTGCGCGAAGCGTTTGCAAGTGCGGATCAAGTCGGTAAATTAACGGTATTCAATGTTGGCGGTAATAAAGTTCGTTTGGTTGCCGCCATTCATTACAATCGACGTATGATCTTTATTCGAGATGTATTGACTCATCGTGAATATGATGAGGGTAACTGGAAGGAGTAAGAAAAATGTTGAATATAGAAATTGAACAAGCCACAACTGCATGGGCAACAGTTTCAAAAATTCTGTATATTCCTCATAGTGAAGCGGAATATCAGGAAGCGGTTCAATTACTTGATGACCTGATTGACATCGTTGGCGAGGATGAGAATCATCCGCTTGCTTCCATGATGGAGGTATTGGGGGTTCTAATTGAAAAATATGAAGATGAACATGTCCCTGAAATAACCGATATCTAAAAGTAAAGTCCCTGAAGTTGTCAGGGACTTTTGATTTAACTCACCTTACGCAGTGTCGCTCTGAGCGAAGCGAAGAGCCTCTACGTTTATCTCAGAGACCCTTCGCTAACGCTCAGGGAATCATGCTTGGGTGCGTAAGGTGAGCGATTTAACTTTCTTCCTCATGCGTATCAATGTGACCCGGTTTCTCCTTGCCCAATTCCAGCGAGCGTTGATACGCCGCCCAGACTGCGCGCGAGATGGCGGTGCGGAAGCCGGCTTTCTCCAGATAGTACAACGCCTCAGCGGATGTCCCGCCCGGCGATGTGACTTGATTTCTTAACGTTGCGGGATGCCGCGCCGCAGCTTCATAAAATGATGCGGAGCCTTTGATGGTCTGCAAGACCAATTGCTCGGCAATGCGGCGCGGAAAGCCCATATGTACGCCCGCGTCGATCAACGCTTCGGTGAAGAGGAAAACATAAGCGGGACCCGAACCCGAGAGCGCGGTCGCCATATCCAAGTAGGATTCGTCTTCCACGAAAACTTCCTCGCCCATCGCGCTAAGCAGCGCGCGCGCCATTTTTTGCTGCGCCTCGCTGACTTCTTTGGAGGCTGCCCACACGGTAATTCCCTCGCCAATTTGACCGGGCGTGTTTGGCATGGAGCGCACAATGGATTTATGCTTCAGCCCCGCATTTATTTTTTTTATCGTCGCGCCCGCAATGATGGACAAGACCAGCGCATCAGCGCGGATGCCCTTCAAGCCTTTCATCACGTCAGTCAGTCTTTGCGGCTTGACGGAGAGTACCACCACATCCGCATGTTGGACGGCATCCGCGTTATCGGTGGTGGATTTGATTCCGTATTTTTTGCTCAACTCCGCGCCGCGTTCTTCGCGCGGACCGGCGGCGGTGATGTTCTTCGGGTCGGCAAGTTTCTGGCGCAGCAATCCAGCGATCATGGCTTCGGCCATCACGCCGGGACCAACAAATGCGATTTTTTTATTTAACATGATTTTCTCCAAATTGAGGGCTGGGTCTTGCGACCCAGTTGTCAGCCAGTTCAAGGGCTTCTCTGGCTGCGGCGTACATTTGCTCTTGAAATTCTTTTGTGTACTGATAGGTTTCAACCGCTTCTAAAAATTCATCTTCGTCAATGATGCGGGCTTTGCCGGGGAAATTTACAACAACATCCAGTTCATGATCTTTGAAACTTAAAATATCGTTTTCAAATGTGGGCGGTGATGCGATATTGATATACAGTTCCACCAATTTTCCATCCGGCTCAAAAACTTCGAGTAGATTATAAAATTTAGCGTGCCAGTAATATGACCGCAAATGATGCGCGATCACGCTTTGCCGGCCATCTTTTTGATTGACCACCGAGCCCGCCGGCGCAATCGTGACGATCATATCCGCATCCAGCGACTCGATAGTCGCATGCCAGCTGCGATAGATCGTCCCATCCGTTTTACGCGCACATCCCTGAATTTCATCGCCGATTTTCATAACCGCTATTTTACCCCACCGGTTTTGTCTTTATGTAAAACACAAAATTCGAAGAACATGAAGCAATTCACTGTCCATTCGCTGAATTTTTTTTGAAATCCTGAATTTCCTGATAAGCTTGGTGGATGACCGCAGAAGCCACAATTACAACTGAACGCATCGATGATTTTCCGCTAT
>VFKN01000172.1 GCA_009885525.1 Anaerolineaceae bacterium
CAAAGTCATGGGAAGTTTCCGCTCCGATTGGGGCGCTCAGACCTATGCCTCTTTAGCCACTGTTCTCAACACTGCGAAACGCAACGGCGAAAGTGCCTTTCAAAAATTGGTGCAGTTGATGGGTACGCCGATTTTGCCTTTCCTGAGTCAACCAGATTTTGCGTGAGCAGTTACCTTTTTTTAATAACGGGAATTCTTTTTGTACTGTCTTGATCGTGAGCGAGCGGTTTTTTTTTTGGGGATCTTGCGCCATGTTTCGGGGCTTTGGTGATCGCTCTTCCACTTCTGTGTATCGAGCCATTTGACGTACCATTGCATGATCTGTGTCTTATTGATCAAATGGTCAGCAGCGTAACTATCCTGCAGGAAGTGATCGCCAAAACCATTTTCGATTAATGCTTCGCCAGCCTTCTTGTCGGCATTCGCAAGCAGCGCCTCACGCACATGATCGCTCAAACCGTTGGTCATGTCGTTGGCTGCCACACTGTTTGCCAGCGCCGCGCAGATCAATCAATTGGTGGTCAATACCTCCGGGAAAGAACCAGCCGACTTGACCAACTATGAGAATATGTGGAAGATCGCGACTGGAAATTATTATGCGGGTTCCGGCTGTACCGGCAGCGCTTTGCAGAAAATCAATGATGGAGCTCTTCGTCTAACTTGGGAGCAACTCGTTGCCCAAATGGACGGGATCTGCAAAATTGCAACCGTTTACGTTGAGAGAGTATTTAGATCTTCGGATTCCAGTTCGTGCGGACCGCTTCAGTCGTCCGCTGGGGTTTGCAGATAAACACAAGTGTCGACATCTCATTTTGCATTAAAACAAAACTCACCCAGAAAGATTAATTTCTGGGTGAGTTTTGTTTTGTCTTGCTAATTGAAACGTGCAGTGCTATCCGCCGAAATTAGCCAGCATTTTTGTCATCGCTTCGTCAAGGGTCTGCCCATTATAGATCTTGACTCCGTTGTGCGTTACAAACCCGGTGTTGAAATCGTATTCATAGAATGGAATGACGCCCGCTTCAAAGTCTTCTTTGGTTTTTGTTTTCTCTGCCGCGCCGTCCCAAAACTCTGCGGTGGCACTCTCTCCTGCAACGCCGAAAAGCCCGGCGCCAACTGCATCTGAGAATGGTACTCCCTTGCGCACTACAAATTTTTTCGCTGAGAGAAAATCCAAAAAGCCATTCTTATCCGGATTTGTCGGATAGCTTTTCAGTTGCTTGCCCCAATAGTTTGTGCGTACCGGAACCACTCTGCCGCGATGTCCCTGAATCGCAGCCTTAAGTACGTTGATGATCTCCCGTCGCTTTGCCGGGTTATTCATCATCACATCGAGAATCTTACTGTTGATCTGACTGTTATCTTTCGTTCTGATCGCCTGCTTGTTTTTATTTGCTTCTGCGGTATTGAAATTACTGCCGAAGCCCGTTTGAGCTATAGCGCCGCTGTCGACATCCTCCATTTGGTTGCGACTCAAGACGTTGTCAGCATCCACGAGTGAGGGCACGCCGCCAGTGGTAGATTTATCCCAAAAGACATTCTTTTTGTGCAGGTCGTCAATACCGGCGAGATATGAAAATATGAGCGTCTCATGAAAAGATTGCGAGATCGGTTTATCACCTTTAGGTTTGCGGTTGCCGTCGGTTTCCACCGGCCAGAGTTTCTCAGCGCTAATTCCCTTAGCCGCTTCCACCAGTGTTCCGTAATCATCGGTTGATTCCATCTTGATGGTCTGTAGCTTGGCGTCTCCTTTCAGATCGGCAATTTCGTTGATCTTGCTGGCTGCGCTGTCGGGATTGTCACCTAGTAAATTTTGCTCGAGGGTCTTATTTTCGGGCTTGATAAAGACATGAACTTTAGTTTGCTTGCCGAATTGCGGGTTCTTCTTTCCCTTGGGCTTGGTGAACTTGACCTCTATAACGCCCAATCCACGCTCGTGCAGGTCACTCTCCACCAGATTGATCTCATCGATCGTGACTCTGGCGGGCTTTTCGGGATGTATCCATTTTTTCCAATGGGCAAGGACTTTGGCAACATAGTCAGCGCCATCTTCAATACGCTTGAATTTGGCATCCAATGAACTAAACGCCTCTGCGAAGGTGTCGAGGTTGGCGTCGCTCCATTCTGCGTAACGCAGCGCCTTATTCATTAGGAACTGGATGTGCGCTGGTTTATCGAGATGTCCTGCCAGAAAGTTATGTGTCGCTTCAGCGTTTTGCAAGTAGCCCTGGATGCGCGCTTGCAAATCCGTTTCCAAATCACCCGTCTTTGCTGCTTTAGATGATCGAATGTAGCCCTTCCGTAAGTCGCTTACATTGCCCAAATGATTTGCAGGAACATTAATTGCAGGGCGCCACTGAGTGTCTTTGCTAAACGTATTTTTCTCAACCTTGATCTTTGCATTATCGTCATCGAGGAGAATGGCTGCATTTTTGGGAATCGCTGGGCCCTTTTTCGTGCCCCATGCATTCTCATTGCGCAGGTGTGCCTTCGCCGAAGTACTGGCAGACACGAATTTGCGCTGAACGGTCTGACCAGCCTTCGGCGACTTTCTCTTCACACTCGCTGCGCCTGTTTGCTGTACAACATGAGTTAACTCATGCGCGAGGAGTCGTTTGCCTTCATTCGACTCTACGTTTTGTTTGCCCGTGCCAAAATAAATATCCTGCCCGTGGGTAAATGCCTCTGCGCCAATTTCCTGATTCAACTTAGCTGACTTTTCGTCTGTATGAACGCGCACTTTGCTAAAATCCGTGCTAAAACGCTGCTCCATAAAATCACGTGTGTTTTTCGGTAGGGGTTTGCCGTTTCCGCGTGTCGTAGCCAGACGATCTTCAAAATCCGCGTTGGGCGTAAATGCTGTTCCATTGGCAACAGGCTTAGTCTTGGGTTTATCCTTTTTATTCGGGTCGCGTTGAATCAATGGAGTGATGGAATCAACCAGCGATTTGGCTTGCAGCTGGTCTTTTTCACTCTGGCGTTGAGCAATCGAAGCCGCCGGAGCTGGCGCGTGCATCACCTGTGCAGCCACGCGATCCGCCTCTTCTTCATATTTATCACCCGCAGCTCCTACAGTGAGTTTGGTTTGAATCACCGGCTGTGGCGGATTCATCCCAGCCAGCATTTGGGCGACCGCCTGATTCCCGCCGACGCGCTGCAACTGCAACACATCTTTTGGGGTCAACAAACGTGGATCAGATCTGGCGCGCTGAACGAGCCCTGCCAGTGAAGATTCCGGTTGGGTCTGCACATCCGCAGTCTGCGACTTTTGTTTTTCCCCCACCTTGTTGGTACTTTGCGTTTTTTCTTTAGATGCCATGTACTTCCTTTTATACTCAGGTGGCCAGTAAGTAGATTTTGTGATGAACAGATTAGTGCAGATCCTTAGAAAGGGCTTCCTTTAAGGGGCTGGTTGACGGAGGCCCGCCGACAATCAATTCAGATTCTTTTTCAAATTCGCTGATCGGGTAATCTTCCGCTGATTCTTTAATAGACAGCACCTTAACGCTCTCATCTTTTGGCTCATTTAACACCGCTTTGCCTTTGCTGCTGCCCTCAAATGAGCCTTTGGCGCGGCCAGCCTCGCTTACGCCGCGACGGGGTGGTTCTCCCAACTCTTTTGCAATTTTAGCTTTAGTGCCAGCGGTAAGCAGATTTCGAGCAGCGTCATTGGTACCATAGAAGGCAGCGTATGCCTCGGCAATCCACTCACCCGGGGATGAGAACTGGTAGGGCGACAGGATATTTTGCCTGGCGGCTGCCAGATAACTGACCCAGGTTTTGTAATGATCCAGTTGATAAATGCGGCCATCTGCCTCAAGTTTTGATGCCAAGCCATCCGGAAATTGCCAGGGCACAGTTTGGGTGTAGACGATTTTTGTCAGAGCCTGCTTAATTTTCTCTTCGGCTTCGACTCGCGTCTCTGCAGGGAAGCCAGATGCGATCTCGGCTGCGGCTTTTTCCTTTACGCTGACATCTGTTCCTAGAAACACAGCCATAAAAACTTCCTTGCCAGTCTTGTGCTTCCCTAACTTCGCTTGTTCATCCTTGATATGCTGTTCTTTTTGACTCAGCTGCTGAGTATTGGTTTCAACGCTCGTGCCTTTCGCGATCAAATTTTCATAATGTTTCTTTGCTTTAGTATAAGTGGCGATTGTTTTATTAATTTGCTCGTCGTACGAAACAGATATTTTTTCCAGGGCCGCCAATGAGAGTCCGGTATTTTTCAAGTAAGCATCAGCGATATCTTCTTGTGCTTGTGTATCTTCCCGTTCGCCATGTGTTTTCCAGCCGCCAAATTCTGGCTTGCCGCCGTTGCGTGTTGTCCACTTAATTCGTTCGTCTACCGCGTGACCCATTTCATGCAACACTGTCCATTCCACAATTTTAGTTTTGGCAAGTGGATCATCACCGGAATAGGAAATCGTGCTTCGCTGACTCGAATCTAGTCCTAAGCTGGCGTCTCTTTTTTTATGATCTTCTATCGTTCCATCAGGATTTTTTCGCACGTAACCGCTGCCTGCCAGCATATGGGGAAGCGCAGCCTCTTCCATCAACTTTCGCGCATCTTTGCCAAAAGCCTTCGTGTTTTTCTTGCCCCATGAATAGAGCCAAGCTGGTTGAGCATAAGAAATCGTCAAGGTCTGGTTGTTTGGATCGTAAAAACTGACACTGTCCTCTTTTTGCCGCGTCAAGCCCTTCAGGGCGTTCAAATGAGACGGGGGCAGGTGGCTAAAGAGACCATCTAACGTCTCAAGCATTTTTTCTCCAAACTGTTCTATGCCGCTTTCTCCTCCTATGGGAATCCCGTATTTTGCTTCCATTCTGATTTTCTTGTCTTGATGCTTGAGTAAATGTCCTTTGCCTCGCAGCTCGGCATCCAGTTCACCCCAGGAATCAAAGACTTTATTGCTTTGATGAAATGTCGTGACTTCTTTTTTTAATATTTTTGTATCGATAAATTTATAGTCAGCTGCCAATTTTTTAATGGCATCGCTGACGGAAATTATTATTGGCTGATCTTTATCATCTTTGCCCACAGTTAAACGCTGGATGCGCTTGCCGGATGCCAATGTCGGGTCAGCTAATACGCGGATAGTTGAACTGCTTGCGCCTGGGTCACGCTTGGCCTGAACTTTTTGTTCCTCTGCATGGCTCGGATGTCGTTGGATGCGCTGCGGCTGGACTTCCTGCTCTTCGGCGTGACTGGGGTGTCTTTGCAATGATGGTCCCTTAATATCTGCCGCACCCTGCTGCACCACATGAGTCAGTTCGTGAGCAATTAACTCCTTTCCACCCTGACTGTTTGGATCATACGCCCCTTGTCGAAAGAACATATCTGATCCCGTGGTAAATGCCTTCGCCTGAATGGATCGATTCAACTGATCTGACTGGGTGTCCGTGTGCACTTTCACGCTGCTGAAGTCCGCACCGATACGCTGTTCCATAAAATCGCGCGTGGTCTTGGGTAGGGGAGTGCCGCCTCCGCGGGCAGATGCCAGACTGCCTTCAAAATCTTCTCCGGGCGTAAATGACCTATTATCAGCAATGGATTTGGCTTGCAGTTCATCTTCCTCTGCAGCACGTTGAATCAGTGGCGTAACGGAGGCAGCCAGTGGCTTGGCCTGTATTTCATCTTCTTCACCCCGGCGTTGAGCGATCGAGGCCGCTGGAGCCGGCATACGCATCACCTGCGATGCGACACGATCCGCTTCCTGTTCATATTTATCACCCGCCGCTCCCACTGTGAGTTTGGTTTGAATCATCGAATTTGGATTCGCCCCAGCCAGCAGTTGGGCGACTGCCTGATTCCCACCGATGTGCTGCAACTGCAAGACATCTCTCGGGGTCAGTGAACGCGGTTCAAATCTGGCGCGCTGAACCAGCCCTTCTAATGGAGCTTCCTGCTGGGTCTGTCCATCGACATCCACAGCGGGAGTGGGTGATTTTTGTTTTGCTCCCGCCTTATCAGTATTTTGTGTTTGCTCTTTGGCAGCCATCATCACATCCTATTTACACAACACATCCATACATTCACAGATTGCCTTTATTTAACAACCAACTTATCTATAATGGCAATGATCCCGACCATGTTTTGAAAACTATTTTCCGTCAACCAATTTAGTTGGGATTCCAAAGAAGATTCAATAATAAAAAAAGCATTTTTGAAATATAGTCTATTATATTCCATTGAACATTGGTAGTTACCGCAGTCGTTGGCAACATTCAACTCATTCATGGAATTTAAAAACGAGGGCAGCGCTTCTTCATCCAGATTTATTGGGATTGAAGAATAAGCGACCACCAGATTGTCTGCGTCAAGCCAGCTTATTTCTACATCCCAGGTTTTGTTTTCATAGGTCGCCGTGAAATAAAAAGAGCCTTCAGAAAAATCCACAGGGATGCCTTTATTTTCGAGAAAATCCTCAATTCTTTTATGGATCGAAAATCGTTCTTCATTTGCGACTTTGAACATCTCTGTGATCAATTCTCCCGCCATAGATGCCATCTCATTGCTGCCCATTGATCGGACGGAACCGGCTTTTACAATAAGCTTCTTTAATAAACCTTCTAATAAACCAATCTTTTCACCTGAAAAATGGCTCCCGATTGCCGCCTTCCTTGCCGCAAAGGCGACGGCGGCGTCAATGTATGCTTCGGCGCTATCGAAATTTTCAACAAGGTTAAAAAATGTAGAGTGAGTAACTCCATCCATCTGCGCGTAAAGAATTTGCCACTCTTTACCGTTAATGTCAAAATCATTTTTAATTTTTATGGAGTTGTCAAAAACAGCTCTTGAACTAATGACGCTCATAACTCCAACCGAAAAACCGCCTTCAGGCAGGGGGTTGTCGAATAAGTCCTCGTTATAGTTAAAATATCCGTTTTGTTTGATTTCCTGCAAGGATAAACCGGAAATGGCAAAGGTTAATTTGACGGACGTCTCTCCCAAATCATCAATTTTTGGATTTTGGATTTTCATAAGGAAGCCTCGGGCTAATTAAGTGGTAGGAAACACAATAAAGTGTCCGGAAGAATTAGGAGTTCGCGCCGCGCTTTTTGGCGGGTAATGCGGGCAATTTGTTGGGCTTTACAAGGGCGGATAATTCAACAGATTCCTTTACTATGTCTTCTGCGTTTTGCGCCGCATTTTCCGCTTCGGAGCCTGCGCTTGAGGCTTTCTGTGACTTTTCGAGCGCTTCTTGATCTCCATCGTCAGGTATGACGGCTGGCGCCGGCGCGGGCAGGAACTTATGCATCACTCCGTAAAAACTATTACTGTCAGACTTTAATTTTTCCTGGGTCGCCTTTACAGATTTCATAATAAGTTCCGTTTCCCGTGCGTCTTTTCCAGACAGATCAACCGTCTTATTGTTCAGTTTGCCGATGCGCCTATTTTTATTAACTGTTTGAGAATAGGTCATAGCATTATTGTCGAGATTACCCGATGCCGTAATACCTTCATTCAATACGGAAGGCACAACGGATGTAGCCAGGGCGGCGCCCACTTGCGTAGATTTCTTGCCAGCCATCTCGCCAACATCAAACCCGCTGGCAACGGCGTCTTGCGTATCAAAGGTTAATCTATCAGAATAGGATTCTCCGGCGCCGGATGCTCCTGTCGACGCAATGCCGTAACCTGCAGCAAGACCAGCGCTTTCTGTGGCAACATTGACAGCGCTCTTCGCTGTTTCGCCCTGCAATTCTGCAAACAATGCCGGGTTATCATTGAATATTTGCGCCAATGAATTAAGACTTAAAACCAACACGGAGATTGCAGATTTGCTAAGCGCTAAAACCAAAGCCATGCCGGAACAAAAAGCGATGATGGGAGCCAGTGCAATTGCGGCGCCGGGAATAAGCGAGGCGACTGACAGCATGACCGCAGTCGAAGAAAACAACGATTGGACGATGCCAAGGAGTTTTTTAAATACATCCAATACCGCCGCCGACATGGATAGTAGGTAGGGACCGGTGTCAATGCTCAAAGCGAGACGCTTGTTTAGTTTTTCTTTAAACTCATCCCGTGCAGCACAATACTCGCCGTAGATGGTGAAAAATTCAGCCTTTCCTCCCTTCACTTTACCCTTCAATTTTTCCTGTTCTCCGTCGCTCGAATAATCGGCACCGCCTACCAGACCCCGCTTATCGCGATTTTTCTTGACGCCCATCAGGCCGAAAGTTACAGTTTTCAATAGGGCATTTGCAATCGCCCACCCGGTGGCTTGTTTCGCTCTTATCACTGTAGTGGAGATCCGACCTTCTTTTTCCAGCTTGGTACGTATAGCCCTTTGTTCCACGGCTCGTTTTAATACGTTCTCTTGCCGGGTCTCTGCGTAGGCAAGAATCTCTTTCGCCTCTTTTCCCATGGCGCTATCCTTGGGCCCCATGTACATTTCTTCACTCTCTTGCAATTTTTCTTCCCCCTTTAAATTCTTTAGTTGGTTATAGTAAACTTCCACGATCGCTCTGTCGCTGGCAGTCTCGCTGACCATCTTCTTGCTTTCAGCAACATTACTTATAGACTCTTGATTTTTTTCCTTTAATAAGGTTTCATTAATTTTATTTTTTGTGATAAGCATATTTCGATATTTATCCAGAAGCAGACCGCTTTTCTGAATCGACACACTTAATTTGGCGGTACGGCTTTCCGGATCGGCATCGTTTTTATCCCAGATTTCAGACTCCCCCCCTCCCTGTGCTTTATTGTACTGATTAAGCAGATACGCATTAACGCCCGCGTCGCCGTTAATGTAATTGTCGGTTTGCTGCATGGAGCCGTCTTTTTCCTGGATCTTTTTAACAATGCCTACCATGGCGCTCTTAACTTGCCCCACATAGCCGCTCTCATTGGAATCCCGTGATTCGTCTGATAATTTTTTCTTCTTTCCAAACCATGCCCGTTGGATCTTTTCGCTCCCATTTTGTTGCACCACGTGCGTCAGCTCATGTGCAATCAACTCCTGCCCGCTCTCGCTGCCCGGCTGATACGCGCCCTCGCGAAAGAATACATCCTGCCCCGTTGTGAATGCCTTGGCTTGAATGGATTGATTCAGTTGGTCAGACTGGGCATCTGTATGCACTTTCACGCCGCTGAAATTAGCGCCAATGCGCTGCTCCATAAAATCACGCGTGGACTCGGGAAGGGGAGCGCCGCCGCTGCGGGCAGACGCCAGACTGCTTTCAAAATCCGCGCCGGGTGTAAACGCCCCGCCATCGGTCATGGATTTAGCTTGCAATTCTTCTTCTTCGGGTACGGCGGCGCGCTGAACCAGCGGGGTAATGGATTCAGCCAATGGTTTGGCTTGCAGTTGATCTTCTTCACTATGGCGTTGAGCGACCAAAGCCGCAGGAGCCGGCATGCGCATCACCTGCGATGCGACTTGATCCGCTTCTTCTTCATATTTATCACCAGCCGCTCCCACTGTGAGTTTTGCCTGGACTATCGTCTTTGGATTCATCCCAGTCAGCATTTGAGCGACTGCTTGATTCCCGCTAATACGCTGCATCTGCAATACATCTCTTGGACTCAACAAACGTGGATCAGATCTGGCGCGCTGAATGAGCGCCTCTGGCTGAGATTCTTGCTGCGTCAGCATATCAACAGCAACAGGGATTGGTGACTTTTGTTTCCCTGCCGTCTTATCATTACTTTGCGTTTGTTCTTTAGAAGTCATAATTACTTCCTTTTCGAGTATTGCGATTTCGGTCAGCTGCTTATCGGGTTTGCGTCATTATTTCCATTACTGGAAATCTCAGCACGCTTTTCTATACCATATATGTATTTTTTCTCTACCGTACACACAAACCCTAAAGGTCTGTTTTCCCTTCATAAATTCTTGATTAACAAGAAAGACCTTTAGGGTTTTTTATGAGGGAAATGTACGGTAGCAAATGTATTTTTCAAAGTATATCTATTTTATCAAAATGAGATTGAAAACCTAACGACTGTTTAACTCACTCAAATAGTCGAAAATGCCGAGCGCCATTGGGCTCCAATTTCCAAAGGGCACATTCTTCCGCATATTGCGGAACTCCATAACGATGCCGCTGCCTTTGTCTTTCGGTCCCAGCGGGGCAACTGGAGCGCCTTCACCGCCTACCTTGTCGGTGGTGGGACCAAGTGCGCCCAACCCCTCAAGTTCCGATTGCAAAGCAGGCATATGATGGGTACTCAACAAATCCACTCCTTGAGTAATGCCAGTCAACCACTGACGGCGGGTCAATCTGGTGGCAGGGCTGTTGACCAGCTTGGTGTAATCCTTTGACGTTGGCCTATAGCTCTTGCGCACACCGCGTTCGATCACCGGCAGATCGGCTGATTTGTTTGTCGGATCGGCGGCCGACATGATCACATCAACAAAACTGGCTGGATCCCTCACGTATTGTTCCTGCTCATCTGGATTAAGTTTTTTAAACATCGAGGCAAAATCTGTCCGCAGCAACAGCGAATTTGAAACCAACTTGGTGTAATTAAGCGGCGGATAAGTGGGGGTTTGCTTCTGTCCAAACCTGATGTAGGTAGTCAGGAACGCCGTCATACCTTTGAACTCGGCTGTTCCCAACACGCTGGCGCCACGAACCGCTGATTGAAGAGGCGCCTGAGGCGCCATGGCTTCCAATTCGATAGCAGCTCCCCGATGCGCCATCGGTGCAGAAGCTGAGCCGCCGCCCATCTCGGACAACAGGCTAATGATTTTATCGAAGCTAACCCCGCCCGTAACCTGTGGGTTGGAGGTGAGGCCTGTATTGGTGGGCGTTATTCTAATGTTGGCATGCGTGGCATCCCCTGTCAATGTGTTGAGCGCCACAGGCACATCCGGGTGCGCCTTGCCAGCGTCAATTTGACCTGCTACCTGGTGTATTTTGTTCATAATGCTAACGAGTTTACCGCGATTATTTTCTTGAACTGGCGGATCAACTACGAATTCAATTGTAGAACCCAGCGTTGTATTTTCGTCGGCTTCCATCTTGAACCCCTCTGTATAGTTCTTGATGGTTTCCATCTTCTGCATCTTCCTATATGGACTGAATAGACCGGTAAACCCGCCGCGCTGTTTTTCTACTTTGAAGTTGGTCTCAAATTCGTATCCAATTGCTCTTTGAACTACGCCAGTGGAAGCCGGTTGGCTGATCGGCATTTCGCCAGCCATCAACTTCGCTTGCACTTTATTTACTTTACGCTGACCCGTTCGCGAAGCTGCGCCTTGTTGTACAACATGTGTTAACTCATGCGCCAGCAACTGTTGCCCCTCTTGGCTGCCCGGCTGGTATGCGCCATTCCGAAAGAATACATCTCGTCCTGTTGTAAACGCCTTTGCCTGAATAGATTGATTCAACTGATCCGACTGCGCATCCGTATGCACTTTTACACCACTAAAATCCGCACCCATGCGCTGCTCCATAAAATCACGCGTGGGCTCAGGCAAGGACATGCCGCTACCACGGGCAGATGCCAGACGATTCTCAAATTCAGCGCCGGCTTCAAAACTGCCTCCGGAACGTTGAACGAGCGGGGTGATGAGAGTGGAGGCAAGCGGTTTTGCTTGCAGTTCGTCTTCTTCCGCAGCGCGTTGCGCGATCGGCGCTGTAGCAAGGGCGGGTGTCCGCATTACTTGTGCGGCAACGCGATCTGCCTGTTGCTCATAAACATCGTTGGCCGCGCCCACAGTTAATTTTGTCTGAATCACCGCGCGTGGATTCTTCCCAGCCAGTAGATTACTGACTGCTCGATTCCCGCTGATACGTTGAAGTTGCAATACATCTTTTGAGGTTAATAAATGCGGGTCGGATCTGGCGCGCTGGGCAAGCGCCTCTAGTGGAGATTCCTGCTGGGTCAATATATTCGCAACAGGAATCCGTAATTTTTGTTTTCCCCTATCCTTATCATTGTTTTGCGCTTGCTCTTTTGAGGTCATAATTACTTCCTTTTCGAGTTTGAGCGTAACTGCTTATTTGTATAACAGTCTAATCTTTATTCCCTTTAAGGGAAAACCTGCATATGCTCTGTGCACGTTTCTATATTTCCAAAGCATACCTATTTTACCAACTTAATAACACTTTTTGAAAAACTAATGATCAACTGTGGGCGGGATGATTGTTGTTGCTTTATCAAGTCTGAGCACTGATTCTTGCTGAACGGATCGAGGTGCATGAAGGGCCTCCTCAGACAGAAAAAGATTGTATACCCTTTGGAATTATTGCAGTTCAGACTATATTTGTCTGTATATCTGACTTAAGACGCTTTTCGCGAAGTACTAAGTACTGGTTATAATGAATTCATGTCTGCGCCAATTTTAGCCACTAAACTTTATATTCCCCCGCCTCGACCACAACTTGTCCTCCGCCCTCGCTTGATCAAACAACTGAACGAGGGTCTCTCTTCGGGACACAAGTTGACGATCATCTCTGCGCCCGCAGGCTTTGGTAAAACCACGCTAGTCAGCGAATGGGTTGTGGATTGCGGGCGACCAACCGCCTGGTTATCGCTGGATGAAGGGGATAGCGACCCGACACGCTTTCTGATTTATCTTGTCAGTGCTTTGAAGACGATTGCACCGAATATTGGAGAAGGGGTATTGGGCGTGCTCCAATCCCCTCAGCCGCCAATCGAATCGATTCTGACAACTCTGCTAAATGAAATCACAACCATCCCGAATAATTTCATCTTCGTCCTTGATGATTACCACCTTACTGATTCCAAAGCGGTTGACAATGCTCTCACCTTTCTGGTCGAGCACATGCCGACACAAATGCACATGGTCATCACCACGCGTGAGGATCCAAATCTACCGCTGGCTCGGTTACGTGTCCGCGATCAACTGACTGAACTACGCGCCGCTGATTTGCGTTTTAGTCCATCCGAAGCCGCCGAATTTCTCAACCAAGTAATGGGCTTAAGCCTCTCGGCAGAAGACATCGCCGCGCTGGAAGCCCGCACCGAAGGCTGGATTGCCGGCCTGCAACTCGCCGCACTTTCGATGCAGGGTCACCTGGATGTCCCCGGATTCATCCAGACATTCGCTGGAGATCACCGCTATATTGTGGATTATCTGGTCGAAGAGGTCTTGCTGCGCCAGCCTGAATCTATTCGAAATTTCCTGCTTCAAACTTCCATTCTTGACCGCTTGAATGGTCCGCTATGCGATGTCGTCACCAGCCAGCCGGGAGGCAAGGCGCGATTAGAAACCTTGCAGCGGGGCAACTTCTTTCTCATTCCGCTGGATGACAAGCGCCACTGGTATCGCTATCATCATCTCTTCGCTGATGTGCTTCATATGCATTTGATGACGGAGCAGCCCGATCAAGTACCCGCGCTGCATCGACGCGCGAGCGAGTGGTATGAGCAGAATGGTTCGCCTGCCGATGCGATCCACCACGCACTGGCTGGCAGGGATTTTGCGCGAGCGGCGAACCTGATCGAACTGGCAATGCCAGCCATGAGCAAGAGTAGACAGGTGGGCGCGTTGCTTGGCTGGCTCAAGTCACTTCCCAACGAGTTGTTCCGCGTCAGACCTGTCCTCAGCGTGGCGTATGCGCATGTGTTACTGGATGGTGGCGAGGTCAATGGCGTTGAGGAACTTCTGCGGGACGCCGAACGATGGCTGGACTCGACGGCAGACAACCGCGCACAGCCTGCCCCATCGGATGCAACTAGTCCTGAGCCAGGTCGAAGGATGATTGTCGTGGACAACGAGGCATTTCATCGTCTTCCGGGTGCAATCGCGGTTGCCCGCGCCGGACTATCTTTAGCGCAGGGCAATGTGGCCGATACCGTAAAATATGCACAGCGGGTGCTCGACCTTTTACCAGAGAATGACCATCTTAATCGCGGAGGGGTATCTGGATTTCTTGGGCTTGCAGCTTGGACAAGTGGAGATCTCGAAGCAGCGCATCGGGCGTTTGCCGATGGCATGGCTCATTTGCAAATAGCTGGAAACATCTCTGACGTAATCGGGGGCGCAATCACGCTGGCGGATATACGGATTGCGCAAGGTCGTCTGCGCGAGGCAATGCGTACCTACGAGCAGGCATTGCAACTTGCGGCAGAGCAAGGTGCGATTGTTCCGTGCGGAACATCAGACATGTACGTAGGCATGAGCGAACTTCACCGTGAGTACAATGATCTGAATGCTGCCACCCAAGATTTGCTGAGAAGTAAGGAACTGGGCGAGCACACTGGATTCCCGCAAAACCGGTATCGCTGGCCTGTCGCGATGGCTCGCATACGGGAGGCTCAGGGCGATCTGGACGGCGCGCTCGACCTGCTCGACGAAGCAGAGCATCTGTATGTGAACGCCTTTTCCCCCAATGCGCATCCTATCTCGGCGTTGAAAACACGCATATGGGTCGCCCAAGGAAAGTTGGATGAAGCCCTCGACTGGGCGCGTGAGCAGAGACTATCTGCTGAGGATGATCTCAGCTACTTGCGCGAGTTTGAGCACATCACCTTGGTCAGAATATTTTTGTCGCGTTATAAGAGCGAGCATACAAACATCTCTATGCGTGAAGTCATCGGGTTATTGGAGCGCCTCCTGAAAGCAGCGCAAGCAGGTGGGCGGATCGGAAGTGTGATCGAAATCCTGATATTGCAAGCACTTGCTTACCATGCGCAAGGCGACATACCCGCTACTCTCGTACCGTTACAGCAATCTCTGACACTGGCAGAACCGCAGGGTTACATCCGCATGTTTATAGATGTGGGCTCGCCCATGACGCAACTGCTTCGCGAAGCTTCCTCACGCGGGATCATGCCAGGCTATACAAGCAAACTGTTGGCGGCATTTGAAGCGCAGGGGAACGTAAGCGCGTCTCCTGCTTCTCAACCCCTTATCGAGCCGCTCAGTCAGCGTGAGATTGAAGTGCTCCGCTTATTTAAAACCGAACTTTCCGGACCGGAGATCGCCAATCAACTCGTGATTGCTTTGAGCACGGTGCGCACGCATACCAAGAGTATCTACAATAAACTCAACGTCCAGGATCGCCGGGCGGCTGTCAAACGGGCAATTGAACTGAATTTGATTTAGCCACTTGATCACACCATACTAGCCTTGCCCAAAACAGCATTTCATCGCTTGTTGGGCAGGGTTTTTGTTTTCCCGCATATCCCCACACGAAATCCCCACACATGGGGATGACAACTCCCCACGTTCCTTTGTATATTGTATCTAGTTGAAGCAAAGCAGGCAGTTATGCCTGATGCCAGACTTCGACACTTATCCGTATGGTTCAAAAAAGGAGATAATCAAATGAACATCACTAAAGAAGTCAAACTTGCGAACACCAACAGCCAGACCGCGATCAAGGAGAGTAAAATGAAAGTAACAACCTCGAACCTCATCCGTTGGTCAGGACTATCCGCTATGGCGGCAGGCATCATTTTCGCGGGTATTCAGCCGTTCCACCCAGCTGATGTTATTTCGTCAGTTAATACCAGCGCATGGGCAATCATTACCTCTTTAAAGACGATCATGTCCATCTTTGGCATATTCGCCATTGCGGGTCTTTACGCCAGGCAAGTGGAAGAAACCGGTTGGCTGGGTCTGGCTGGTTATCTCTCGCTTACCACGTTCTATGCAGTTCAAATGTGCTACTCATTCGCCGAACCCTTGATGTTGCCGCTGTTGACGACCGAAGCGCCGATATTTGTGCGAAGCGTTTTACAGATGGCAAGTTCATCCCCCACCGAGATGAATCTCGGAGCCTTCGCAACAATATTTTCGCTATTAGGAGTATTGTATTTACTCGGCAACCTGCTGTTTGGTATCGCTATGTTCCGCGCCCGTATCCTTTCACGTTGGGCGGCTGGCTTGCTTGCTCTCTCGGGTCCTATAGCGATCACCATGGTTGCGTTGCTTCCGCATCAGCTCGAGCGATTGGCGGCAGTGCCGATGGGTTTTGCTCTGGCTTGGCTGGGATATTCGCTCTTGTCTGAACGCAGCGAGCAAGTCTCTTAACCCTACGAGCCGAAAACGGAGAAAAGTATTATGAACAGCAACAGTAAGGCTTCAGTCAGCGGAGAAGGCAAACCTGCGATGACCGCATCAAGAAAAGCCTCGTTAGCCGGGGGCATACTCTACCTGCTCACCTTTGTCTCCATCCCGATCGGCTTTCTCTACATGTCTGTGTTGAACGACCCCAACTACATCGTCGGTTCTGGTACGGACACTGCTGTCATCATCGGCGGCATCCTGGAGATTATCGTGGCGCTCGCCGGCATCGGCACCGCCGTCTCGTTGTATCCGGTGGTCAAGAAGCAGAACGAAGCGATGGCGCTGGGCTTCATCGGCTCCCGGGTTATGGAAGCTGGCACGATCTTCGCTGATGTTGTTTGCCTGCTGACGATCGTGACCTTGCGGCGGGCTGGAGTCGGAGCAGATGGATTGATCACCGGCAAGACGCTGGTCGTCATGTATGGCTTGTTCCGCCTCGGACAAAACCTTATGCCAGCCGTCAACGACCTGTTACTGGGCTCCCTGCTCTATCAGTCGCGCCTGGTACCGCGGATTCTTCCGCTGCTTGGAATCATCGGAGCGCCCCTGCTCATCGCGAACACCATCGTCGTTATGTTCGGCATCACAAGTGGATCGCTCTATCTGCTAACGGGGATCGGCGTTCTCCCGATTGCGATATTTGAATTTGCACTGGGCGTTCGTCTCACCTTCAAGGGCTTCGACCCATCTGCAACTGCTGCCCTGTTTGAAAAGGCGCAAACAAAAGAGTTCTTGAGCGCGGCATAGATATGGAATATGAATACAGAGAGGGTTGAATTTCCTCTCTGTATTCATTCTGCTCATTCTTAAAAAAGAAAGATTCTAAAAAAGGCAACTCATGAATAACCTAACTCTCTCCCTCATTAGCGCAGTCCTCATTGGGCTTGGTGCCACGCTCACTTTTGATCTTTGGGCATTGTTTCTCAAACATGTTTTTAAGATTGCCCTATCCAACTTCTGTCTGGTCGGGCGCTGGCTTCGATACATGCCGGAAGGAATCTTTAGACACTCGAATATTGCATCTGCTCCACCGAAGAGCGCGGAATGCACGATAGGATGGATCGCCCACTATATGACCGGTATCACGTTTGCCATCGCTTTCGTTGCATTCGTAGGCGGCAACTGGCTTCAATATCCGACGCTGATTCCGGCGATGATCTTCGGGGTCGTTACAATCTCGGCGCCATTCTTCATTATGCAACCTTCATTTGGGCTCGGATTTGCCGCGTCAAAGACGTCGAATCCTACGCAGGCCAGACTTCGCAGTTTGATAAATCATACTGCGTTTGGCATAGGTCTTTATATTTTCGCATTGCTGGGCAACTGGTTGTTACGGATATAAAACGGGAATGTGTCATCACCGTGGAATGGAAATATGTCAAATAAACGCAATCCAATCATTGATCTAAGTCAACCTATCGTCTATCAGATCAGACTCAAAGGTCATCTGAGTCGTCAATGGGCAGAATGGTTTGAGGGACTGACCATCACACTGGAAGAGAATGGCGATACGCTTTTAACTGGCGCAGTGGTTGATCAAGCCGCGCTGCATGGGTTGCTCAAAAAAGTGCGCGATCTGGGAATGCCTTTGCTCTCGGTCAATCCCAATCCAGTAGATGTTTCAATTGTCAAACCTGTGATAAGAGGAAAGATAATGAAAGAAATAATGAAATGGTTTCGTTGGGTAATCATTGTGATGGGCATCCTGATTTGCGGACTCGCGGGCTTTATTGTGTCCACAGCGACCCGCACTGAACACCCCGTTGGTTTCCAGATCATTCAGACGACTGATGCAGGCTTGCAACCCTTGGATACGTCAATTGCCAAACCTGTGATAAGAGGAGAGATAATGAAGAAAATAATAAAATGGTTTCGTTGGATACTCGTTGTGATTGGTGTCCTGGCCTGCGGACTTGTGGGCTACGCTCTGTTGACAGCGGTACGCACTGAACACCCCGTTGGTTTCCAGATCATCAAGATAACTGACGCGGACGGGCATCCCTTCACTGTTGGCGTATGGTATCCAACGCAAGCGCACCCTTGGCCGACGACGTTGTCAAGCGTCGGGCTGTTGGATGTGGCGCGTAATGCCCCAGTTTCAGGACGCGATTTGCCTCTCGTGGTAATCTCGCACGGAAACGGCGGCGGCTCTGCAAGTCATATTGACCTAGCGCTTGCCCTTGCAAACGCCGGCTATGTAGTTGCAGCTCCCATGCACACAGGCGATAACTATGCAGATCAAAGCGCTGTTGGTTCAGTGACGTGGTTAAGTCGGCGCACCAGCGAACTCCACGCTACCGTTGACTATATGCTCAAGGATTGGCAAGGTCATGACCATATCAGCCCGCAACGTATCGGCGCTTTTGGATTCTCTGCGGGCGGATTCACAGTATTGACCGCCGTTGGCGCTCAGCCGGATCTTCGTATCATAGCGAAACATTGCGCCGAGTCGCCCGAATTTGTTTGCGATCTACTAGGTTCTGTTAAATCTCCCTACCTGAATACTGATACGCCAACGATGGGAGATGCTTTTTTGCCTGACTTGAGAATTAAGGCAGCGGTTATAGCGGCGCCGGGCTTGGGATTCACAATGGTTCCCAATGGGCTCGACAATGTCCGCGTGCCAATTCAGCTTTGGGGCGCCGAGGACGACATCAACATTCCCTATGCGACAAATACGAAGCTGGTTCGTGAAGCGCTTGGTTCCTGGGTTGAGTTCCATTCGGTCCCCGGCGCTGGGCATTTCTCGTTTCTCACTCCCTGCGGCTTTCTGGGACCTCCTGCAATATGCAAAGATCAGGGGCAATTCGACAGGAAAGCCTTCCATGCGGATATGAATGCCAGCGTCATAGTGTTCTTTGAAAAAAACTTGAAAAATCCGTGAGGCATAAATGTACGCTCAAGCCTTGCTTTCTGGTTGCTGTGTAACACCGCTTAGATAATCGGCAGAGATTGGCTTTTACCATGGAAACAAATTTAGTATCATCCCAAAAAAACGGGGTAACGCGTAATGACAATCTGATAAACTAAAGCATGTTCGAAAACATTGATCTCGGCGCTATCCTGGAAGAAAAGACACGCGAGTTGGTAAAGGGCTTGCTCAATTTCATTGAGCAGTTATCCAGTAGTTTGCGCGAGGCGCATGCGGAAATCCAGCGGTTGCGAGACGAGATCAATCGTTTGAAAGGCGAACAAGGCAAGCCGGATATCAAAGGGAACGTAGAAACGGAAGCGCCAAAGAATCACTCATCGGAAAAGGAACGGAAGAAACCACGTCAGCCAGGACAAAAACTTCATCACCCCGCGTTTATACGTGACAGCTGTATCCTGCTTCAATTCCTGCGCCCGCACGCGCAGATCGAGCGCCTCCTGCCACAGCTCCACAAAACCCCTCAGGTCCGCTTTCACGATCGCTTGATTGTCTATTAGTAAATTTGTTCTATTCATGCCCCATATTTTACTGCCTATAATCACGTTTACAGGCAGTAAGTTTTTGTTATTATAAAAAACAGGGAGTAATTTTCCTCAAGACACTCGTTTACCCGAACGTACTTTTCTCTGTTTCATTTTCCCAGCAATTATTGCATATGGCATAATCTGGCTCTGAACTAAAGCGAAAAATTGAGTCACCAGAAAAACCTGACTTGTTGCATCGTATGCATTGAATAAATCCGCCCTTATACTTGCATAACTGGCACTGGGAAATGTCTTCGCTTAGCGAAAAAACGTAATACTCCTGCCAACATTCAGGGCAATCCATTACTCTAAATTGCCAATTTATTCGATCCTTTGCGTCAGCAGGTTCGTGTTCTTTTCTAAGTTTCTCAATACTCTGTTGAGCGAGATCTTGCAGAGGTTTCAATGTTTTATCGATATCCATTAGTTCCCGGATATAGCTCCGTTGCAAGTGATCACTAATATCTTTTTGAAGTTCATCTTTTAGAAAACGAGTTACAAAGGCAATGGCAGCATGGATTTTGCCCAAAACTTCTTCAAAACTAATTTCGATCTCGTAATGCTGTATTCGATTTCGAGTATTTGATAAAAGTAAAATTGTACGCTTTTCCTCATCGTCCAGTTTTACATGCACAATTTGCTCAAGCCTTTTAATGGAATCAGGTATCGTTACTGTATTGGCATCTAGTTTGCCAGCTTCGTCAATTTTTGTGAAAATCAAAGACCAATGTTCTTTTCTGAGGCGTTCCTTTAAAAGCAATTCAACTGACTGTGCTACCAGAAGCACAGACAATTTCAGGTCGCCTTGAGTTGGACTATCTTCTTCTAATGCAAACCTGATACCTTGCTGTAAAGAGTCTATTGCGTTTTCAAGTAAATTAAATTTTAAGTCTTTTGCCATAACAATTTTCCTTTGAATAATTTAACCTATGCTCTAAGTTGATAAACCAACTGATCGATCTCCCCTTCCAACGCGGATATACCCGCCCACGGCTCGACGCCTTTTCTCCCCCAAAATCGTTCTTTGATTTTTGGGGGAGATGTCCGCAGGACAGAGGGGGTTGCACTCACAACTCCCCCGCAAACGCACGGGACAGCATACTTTGATACAACGCCTCCACCCTCTCACTTGACCTTTCCTGCGCCGCCTGTACCCCGCGCGCCTCGCCCACCCGCGCCGCAAATTCTCGCTGCAGGGCGAGCGGGGGAAGGGGAACAGGTAACTTTTTCAATTTCTCGCCAGTCAAATGTGCAATTGTTGATTGTGATATAAAATCTGAAAAGCCACCTGATTGAGATAATGCATACATTGCCCAAAGGATATATTCGGAAACAGCCAAATCTAAATTTGGTCGTGCGCGATGAATTGCTTTTTGAAAATAACATTCAGATAATTCATTTCTCCAAATTGCTGTTCTTCCGACTTCGCCGCCTTCGCAAATTAATAAATCACCTCCTTGAAGTTGAAAAGTCACTCTATCTTTTTCATCAAAATCCATTTGAGAGATATTTGTAATATCAACCTTATCCCATTGAACATTTTGATTGCGTAAATAAGGCTTCAAGTGCAAGCCTGTTTGTTGTTTTTCGTCAACCATTTTACCTAATCTTGATTCGCAAATCTCTCCAAAGAGATGTAGTTTCCAAGTCTTGGTATTTTTTGTTATATCCCCAAACATCTCATTAAACAGCGCAGGGACAAATTGCTCCATGCGCTCATTGGCGCGGAGGCGCGCCGCTCGCAGGGATTCGGCTTCGTCCAGCAGGCGCACAATCCGCTCTTGTTCGGGGAGGGGAGGAAGAGGAACTTCTATTTTTACAACATCAGAAAAGGCAATGGAATCCACACCTGTTGTTTTCTTTGACAACCGAGTCATATCATAGGTTTGTAAGTAATAATATAAAAACCTAACATTGATCGAATCGCTAAATTTGTGCAACACTCCAATGTGACTAACAATACTCGCTCGTATTCCTAGTATTGCTCGATGATTTAGAAATACTGAACCGCTACGTGGAAACAAAATACATCCAGGTTCAAATATTTTCATTCGGTATTTCTGAACTGCACTTTCAGTTAATTTATCATCAGTCTTATTCAAATTGCTTGTGAAATGGTATCGCCCTAAATCTCTCATGCGAACAAACGGCAATGTCCCATTGTCAAAAGGTTCACTACCTTGCGGCGCAGAATTTCCGCCTGTAAGTTCACATATTTCGCCAAGAGCAACAAAAGACCATTTGCTCATTTTTCAATTGCCTTCATCAAATGTTTTGTTTTCTTGGTAATTTCATCTTCCAAATCAAACACCTCGCGTAGAATATCCTGCGGCGTGTCGTGGTTCGTGGCTTGGGCAGTCACGAGTCTGTAACGCCCTGCCGCAAGAGTACGATCCTCATTTTCAAGAATCTTCGCAAGCGGGACGCGATAAGAGTTTGCGCCTTCTTCGCGCTGCTCCCATTTGGCGATCACATCGGGGATGTCGTTGGCTTCCATCGGTGAGCGTTTGTCGTCTAAAGAAAAGCCGTCAGCAGTTACATCATAGAACCAAATAAACCCCACCCCTTCGCCCCTCCCCTGACGC
>VFKN01000076.1 GCA_009885525.1 Anaerolineaceae bacterium
AGCATGTCGCTGCGAGGCGCTCTTGTTCTTGCCGAAGCAGTCTCCTCATCAAGAAGATTGCTTCGTCGGAAAGAGCAAGAGCCCTCCTCGCAATGACATGGCTGAGTAGCTACGCGTTTTTACACATTACCAGCAATTCTTAGTATGTTTTTTTTCATCCACAGATTTAGCAGATTCCACAGATTGAAAGGAAAAAATCTGCTAAATCTGTGCAATCTGTGGATATAGGTTTTTCATAATGAGAATTGCTGATACATCAGGGCTCAAAGAAATCGGACACGAGATGTTGATCCCACCCGCGCTGTTGCAGCGCATCGTGGCAGAGTTGGCGAGCGGCGAATTCATCCGCACACAAGCCGGGCGCGATGGCGGCATCACATTGGCGCGCGCTCCCAAAGAGATCACCCTGCTGCAAGTCGTGGAGCAATTTGAAGGCGATCTCTATCTTTCCGATTGCATCCTCAAGCCCAATGAATGTCCGTTTGAAAGCCGCTGCCCCGTTCACTGCCAATGGGTGCGCTTGAAGAACCTGCTGCGCGATGAAATGTCCCGCATCACATTTGAACAACTCGTCGAAGAAAGCAAGCAAGCAGATCGAAACCAATTTGACGAAGAACACCGCTTCACGCGCCCACCAATCTGTTTCTACATTGACCAATATTCTCATCCCCTCCGATGTTGCCGCATGAACAAGTTTCTACTAAGCGCAGCCATTTTGTGGCTACCCCGTTTTTTTGAGATGATACCCATTCACTTACAAAAGATGAAATCATCATCGGGCCGTCATTTTATGGAATTGCAAATCACGCAGGCAGCCGCGTGCCGGGCATGACCGCGGAAGAATATCTGCACCAATCCATTGTCGACCCGAATGCCTTTGTCGTCCCCGGCTTCCCCAAAGGACAAATGATTCAAAACTTTGGCAAAATCCTTACTGAAGAAGAAATCAACGATCTCGTCGCATTTCTGCTGACACTGAAATAATCAACAAAAAGAGGAAACATGAAAAGAATCTATATTTTATTTTTATTGTTAGCCATTGGACTCTCCGCCTGCCGTACGCCCGCCAAACTCGGCGCGGATGCGCCCGCCGATAATGTACCCAACATCATCGGCTCATACGCGCTGAACGGATTTGACCCGAGCGGCGAAGAATATGGCGGCACACTTTCCATCACGGCGGGTGAAAAAGCCAATGAATATAAATTGCAATGGTTAATAACGGGCGCTGTTCATATTGGCGCAGGCTCACTTGAAGGGAATCAATTAACAGTAACCTGGCACAGCCTGTCAGAAACTGACGCCAGTCTCACCGGCAGCGGAAGTTATACAGTCACGGTCAACGGTGAACTCTACGGCACGCGCTCAGTGGATGGCATGGAAAAACCCGGCACGGAAACCGCGTATCCAAATCCAAAGTAGATGGAAATAAAGCAGAACAAAATTTTATCCGCTAATCTTCACTAATCTACGCTAATCTTTTAAAAATTCGCGAAGATTGGCGTAGATTAGCGGATTGTTTTGACGTCTTGCGTAAGTCCTACTTAACCTTTGATCTTCGATTTTGTCAATTCCTAAACATCCCATCTCTTTCCGCTGCATAACAGAAGTTGCATTTCCGCCGCTCGGCTTCGACAATTGCCTGATCGCTAGACCAGAAAAAATTTTTCTTGCCGATCAAATCCACAAGACCGCCGCGCTCCATCATATTGCGCACATTATCATGGACTCCCGCAAACATCAGCGTGCCGCCCTGTTTGTGCAAGCGTTCATACAGACGATTAATAGATTCAAGCCCCGCGGTATCTACAAGAGACACGCCGCGCATGGAAAGGATCAACGCGTGAGTCTCCTTTAGATTCGCAAACGCTTCGTTGAATTGTCCCGTTGCGGCAAAGAAGAGCGGGCCCGTTAGAAAAGCGACGCGCACATGCTTGCATCTGCCTGCGGTTTCAATTCCCTTTTGTCTTAATCGCCTAATGTCCACATCCTGTACGGTAATGTCAACGCTGGCGATCTTGTTAAGGAACACCGCGCCCGCGAGGAAAGAGCCGATCATAATAGCCTGCGTTAAATCCAAAACAATCGTTGCCAGCATCGTAATGGTGAAGGCAATCATATCGGTCTTGAAGCGTTTGCCGAAAATAAATTTAATCGCGCTCCATTCATTCATGCGCACGGCTGTGACCATCAACACACCCGCCAGCGCGGCAAGCGGAATCCGCGCCATTAATGGGGCGAGTAGAAACATCGAGAGTAATAATCCAACCGCGTGGATGATGCTCACGAGGCGCGTCTGTCCGCCTGATTTGATTCCCACACTCGCGCGCGCAATCGCGGCGGTGGCAGGCACTCCGCCAAAAAAGGGAATGACCATGTTGCCGATTCCCTGCGCGATGAGTTCCTGATTGGCTTGCAAACGCACGCCCGTCATATTCGATCCAACTGCACCGCAGAGTAATGACTCGACTGCGCCTAAAGCGGTGATGGTGATCGTCGGTGCGAGAAATTCGGAAAATTTTGACCAGGGAATATTTGCAAAACTGAGTCGATCTGCGAGAAATAAAGTTTGCGGAATTTCCCCGATCATCGGCGCTGGCCAATGCAGCGCGAAGTTGACCAGCGTGGCGAGAATGAGTCCCAAAAGCGAGGCGGGAAAACGCGCGTTCCATTTCGCGGGAAGAAAAAGCATCGTGCCGATCACGATCAAGCCGAGCAGGATTGTATGCCAATCGGGCAAGAGCGGCGTATTGAAATAAGCGATAAATTTCTGCGCGGCAGTTTCCGTGGCGGGCGTTTTGAAACCGATGAGGTTATCAATTTGACCGATGAAAATAATCAGCGCGATGCCCGATGTAAATCCGCTGATGACAGGCGCGGGAATGAATGCGATGAAACGTCCAAGCCGCAGCAAACCGATGAAAAACAGGATCGCGCCTGAGAGCAGACCCGCGAACCAAATCCCTTCGAGACCGTAGCGCTGCACAAGCACGATCAGCACCGCAGACATCGCGCCTGTTGGTCCGCTAATCTGATACGGCGCGCCGCCGAGCGCGCCCATAATAATGCCCGCAAGAATGGCAGTGACCAACCCCGCCGCCGCAGACGCGCCCGATGCAACGCCAAACGCAAGCGCAAGCGGCAACGCAACTGCGGCAACGCAACTGCGGCAACAGTTAAACCTGCAAACAGGTCTTGTTGAAATGTGGCAAGTGAATAGTTTGAGAACTCGTCCTGATACAGGCGAGTGAGTGAACGACGCGGCATAAATTATTCTCCAAAGCAATAGTTTCACAAAGGCTCGGTGCTCCCCAAAGGCGTCCTTTGTTTAATAGCGGTATTCTATCACTGTTATTTAGAACCCGGAAATCTCTGAATTATTATTTTGGTCGAAACACAACAATCGGGATTCGGCGTGAAGTCAGACTGATTTGGATCAGAAATACATTGAAATTCATAAACCATTTGATAAAGGTGCTTTTCATTATCCAGAATCATACCATTCCATTGGGGCTATTTTCAACTTCTAAAGAGGCATGTAAATCCACCTTAAAAGACAAAAATTGGCTTTTTATTTTTATTCATTAGCAGTATACTAATGTAAATAGGAATTCCTGTAACGATATTAATATGAATAATCCCCCCACCCTAACCGTCCCCTCAGACCTGTTGCTGGAAATCGGACAGGCATTTTATTCAATGCGCGAATTTAACCTGACGCTGGATTCGACGCTTAAGCAAATACAAAGTGCGGTCAATAGCGAGGGTGGTTTGATCTGGCTGGTTAACGAAGCGGAGACCGAGATCAAATGCGCGCACGCCATCGGAACGCAAACGATAAAGTTACAAGGAAATGTAATGCGCGCAAGAAAATTCTTTGCCGCTTACCGCAGCGTATCGGGCAGGTTGACACAAACCGATGACCCCTATCCTTCAAAGTGGATGGATGCAAAAGCGTATCGAAACAATTTCAATATCGAGGTGCGCAACCAGATCGGCATCCCGCTGGTCGCGCGCGGAAAGCTCATCGGCGAAATTAATATCATCAATAAAATCGAGGGGAATAATTTCACATCCGCAGACCGCAGTTTCATCAGCACACTAGCAGCACAGATTGCGAACACAATTCAAAATACGCAACTATATGAGCAGCGCAACCGCACAGGTGAACGGCAGCAACTGCTCAACTTGATCAGCCGTCATTTACATCAAACGCTGGATATTGACGAACTCATCCCGCGTATTTTTATGGAAGTGAACAAAGCCATCAACGCGGAAGCGCAATCCATTTGGCTGATAAATGAAAAGGAAGGCATTATCAAATGCCGCTTTGCAACAGGCCAGAGTTCGGAAAGAATAAAAGGCATTAGTGTGCCGCTGAATGCGCCAAGTATTGTCGGCACGAGTGTTTCAAAACAAGAATCGATCATCATTAAAGATGTGCGGAACGATCCGCGTCATGCAAGTTCGGTGGACGAAACAATCGGCTTCGTCACACGCTCGTTGATGACGGTGCCGCTTGTGCTGGAGGATAAATCCATCGGCGCGATACAGGCGGTAAATAAACGCGATGGTCAGCTCTTCAACCAGGATGATCTCGACCTGTTCCGTTCCATTGCGGATAGCGCTGCGCTCGCGGTAAACAATGCGCAGCTCGTTGCTGAGTTGCAAACCAGTTATGACCTGACCCTCGATGCGCTTTCCTCGGCTCTCGATCTGCGAGACCGCGAAACGGAAGGTCACTCCCGCCGGGTGGTTGAATACACCGCGCGGCTTGCTGTACAGATCGGGTTGGATAAAGAAATGATCAGAAATATTCGCCGCGGCGCGCTGATTCATGATATTGGAAAAATCGGCGTGCCCGATGCGGTCTTGCACAAGCCCGGTCAATTGAATGTGGAAGAACGAAAGGTGATCGAACTTCATCCGCAATCGGGCTATAACATGCTGATGGATATTCCATACCTACAGGAAGAGATTGAGATCGTGCTGTGTCATCAAGAGAAATGGGACGGCACAGGCTACCCGCGCGGACTCAAAGGCGAAGAAATTGCGATTGGCGCGCGATTGTTTATGATTGCGGATACGTTCGATGCGCTGCTCTCCAACCGCCCATATCGTCAGGGTCGCCCGTATGAAGTTGCGCGCAAGATCATCGAAGAAGAATCGGGGAGACAATTCGACCCCAAAGCGGTTGAAGCGTTTCTGGCTGTCCCTCCCGAAGAGTGGACGCAGATCCGCGAGCGCGTGATGGAAGAAATCGCGCAGCGGCATAATCATCAAAACAAAAATTAATTCATGAAATCGATTCAAACATTCCATCCAAATGCAGATAGAATGTTTCCACGCTGAGGTGGGGAAAAAGAATTTTTATCTTAATCTGAGAATCCATCAAATCATGTTTGTGGCGTTTATATGTCCCATCGCGTCCATAGGCGCGGCAATCTTCGTGGTTGATAAGACAGACAGTTTTGATGGTATGGATTTGCACCGCGAGTTGGACGTATTTCAAAACCATTTCGTAATCGTGCACACTGCCCGCCAGTGAGATGATGTCAAAATTATCATAGCCAAAGCGGACCGTGATCCACGGCTGGAGAAATTTTTGCAGGCGGTAGTCCATGCAATGCACGACGAGCGCGTCGCAATGAATTGGGGGGTTTTTGATTGGCATAATTTTTCCTTTCCTTGCTGGTTTCGATACGCCCCTCAAAGAACATTCGGGGCTACTCAATCAGCAGAGTATTATAAAATTTCGCCTTCGCCGCGTTTCAAGAATTGACCATCGCCGCTTTTACCGAGCCACTTCTCGCCGTCTACGATCAACTTGCCGCGCAGGAAAACTTTTTCGGGATAGCCTGTTAATTCCCAGCCTTCATATAAGTTGTAATCTGTGCGTTGATGCGATTGCGCGACGCCATATTTTATTTTTTTCTCCGCATCCCAAATGACAATATCCGCGTCGGCGCCGGGGATGAGCGCGCCTTTACGCGGATATAAGCCAAATATCTTTGCGGGATTTGTGCAGTTGTACGCGACGAATTGATTCGGGGTGATGTGTCCCGCGCGCACGCCATACGTCCACATGATTGGCATACGGTCTTGAATGCCGGGCAAGCCATTGGGGATTTTTGTGAAATCATCTTTGCCCAATTCTTTGCCAGCAATTGCAATCACTTTACCTTCATACATAATTGACTGCGTGCCATCAAAGAAGAATGGACAATGATCCGTGCCGATGGTTTGCAGCACGCCATCGTGCAAGCCTTCCCACAAACGCGCGTTATCTTGTTTACTTCTCATCGGTGGAGAACAAATCCACTTTGCGCCATCAGGCTGGCGTAAATTTTCAATCGTGAAGAATAAATACTGCGGGCAGGTCTCCCCCATTACTTTGACTCCGCGCTCACGCGCATATTTGAGCATATCCACTTCGCCGCCCACATTCATGTGGACAATATACACGGGAGAATCCGCCTGCTCTGCCATTGCCGCCATACGCAGAGTTGCCTCCACCGCGCCCCACGCGGGACGAGTAAGCGCATGATATTCGGGAGATGTGTGCCCCGCCGCAAGCGCTTCAGGAATCAAAGATTCAATCACATCGCCGTTCTCGCAGTGCGCCATCATCAACATGCCATTATCTTTGGCGATGCGTAACGCCTTGAAGATGCCGCCATCATCGAGGCGCAGTTTTCCATTGTAGGCTGTGAAAACTTTCAGCGTTTGGATGCCCATCTTCATCAAGGATGGAATCTCCTTGGCGATCTTGTCGTTGAATTTTGTCAAGTTCATGTGGAAGGAATAATCAATCGCGGCTTTTGCGGATTTTTCCATCCATAAGTCAACGGAATATTGAAAATCACCCTCACCCCTAGCCCCTCTCCCTGAGGGCGAGGGGGACTCGAGAACCACAAAATCCATTGCGGTGGTTGTTCCGCCAAACGCGGCGGCTTTATGTCCTGTGTAATGATCATCAGATGAGACCGTGCCGAACATGGGCAAATCCAAATGCACATGCGGATCAATCCCGCCGGGCATGATGAGTTTGTTTGTCGCATCAATCACTTCGGCGTTGGGATGTTGAAGGTCTTTTCCAATTTGAGCGATTGCTTCGTTTTCAATCAAAATGTCCGCCACAAAAGTATCAGATGCGGTGATGAGTGTGCCATTTTTTATAATAGTAGCCATAGCAAAAGGTTCCTAAAGTTTCTGAGGGATATGAGGTTAAGGTTTCTTGTGAGTATTATTTTCTATGGATAATTTTAGGCGGGAGAGAAGGTAACCGACTTCCCGAGTTTTTTCGGTAAGTTTATCGTAAGTTTCATCAGGCAGATATTTCAAATCGTGCGCAATTTCAATTTGACATTCTACTTCAGCCAGCGATCCAGCAGAAATATTCAAATGGCGCAGGTAATTGGGAGTAGTGCCAAGCGCATATCCTTCTGCAATATTTGATTCTATCGAGACTGCGGCACGTCGAATTTGGCTGGTCAGACCAAACATTTCATGTTTGGGAAATATCTCGCTTGCTTTGTACATCATTAAAGTTAATTCATACGCCCGCTGCCATACAATCAACTTGCGAAATGCCTTTAATTCCTTTTCCATTAATTCCCTCCTTCATCAACATCATAAACCTCAGAACCGTCAGAAACTTCATGTCCCTTGAAGCCAAGCAGTGCCATTAACACCTCAGGCGGAATATCTGCTTCGGGCATATTGGTTTTATACAGTTGTTCATTCTCGGCGCGTTCGCGCAAATTCTTCCATAAAATATTACGTTCCTCGCCTTCGATAACGAGATCATTTAGTATTTTTGCATTCAACAAATATTCACCTGTGGAATATAGGAAAGTTAATCGCTTCCACTTATCCGTTGCAATTGGCTGCGCTAATTTTTCCAAGCCCCCGATCTGAATCTTATAATATTCTTCCTTCGCGCGCGGATGATCTTTTTCATCACGCAGCAATTCTCCGCGCGTGGTGAGTTCATGCCCATTGACCTGTGCCACGTACTCGATCTGCCTGCCGCGCTCGCCAAATGTCGAGGGTTGATAAAATGCGAGATAATCCACAGCCACGACTTTGGGCGCGGTGCGCAGCGGAATACGATACCATCCCAGCAGCCGCGCAAGATCCAAATCACGTGGAGTTTTAATCAAGGTAACTAAAATCAAGTCGGTTGGTTTCAACATAAATTAATTATACAGGAGAAAACATGTCCATCCACTCATCACGATTCGAACAAGTAACGGCTCTCACCGATTTAGCACTCGGCTTACTTGCAAGTTACGCAGCGATAAAACTTATGTCGCTGACAGGATTCAAATCTCAAATATGGATGTGGGCTTTTGCGCTGCTTGCTTGTGCTTCATTTCTCGGCGTGATCGCGCACGGAATTGCGATGTCGCAAAAAACAAATGACCTGCTCTGGAAACCGCTGAATTTATCACTGGGACTCGCGCTGGGATTATTCGTCGTCGGCGCAACGTTTGATTTCAGTGGAGAAGAAACCGCGCGAACGATTCTGCCCTTCATGCTCATACTCGGCCTGATTTTCTTTTTTATCACGATTATTTTCCCCGGCACGTTCCTAACTTTCATCATCTACGAAGGCATTGCGATGATATTCGCTTTGGGTGTGTATATTTTTCTATCTTATACAAACGCATTACCCAACGCAGCATGGATGGCGCTTGGCGTTTTTGTTACCATCGTCGCCGCAATTGTGCAGGCAGTGGGGAAAACAGGAAAATCCATGCTGTGGTACTTTGACAATAACGGCATGTTCCATTTGATCCAGATGATCGGGCTAATCTTGTTGTTTGAGGGATTGGGGATTTATTAACTCACCTTACGCAAGCGAAACTCCGAAGGAGTGGAATGATTATAGATTTGCGTAAGATCGATACGATAACCCCGAAGGGGTGTCATGTTTTTATGGCATAAATCATGACATCCCTTCGGGATTTGAATGCCTGCATACTTTATTCTACAATCCTATCATCCCTTCGGGATTGAATCCTGTGTAAGGTGAGTTATCAGCAATTCCCGATATGAAAAATATATTTGGCGTTTGCTGGCTTGGATTGCCAAATCCAAGCCGTTTTCGCGGGATTTGGCAATCCTGCGAAGCCAAATTGAGAATTGC
>VFKN01000056.1 GCA_009885525.1 Anaerolineaceae bacterium
GTTGAGTTCAATATCGTCAATCATGCTGGTGTTAGTTTACTCGTTTATCTTTGTTCCGGGGGGGATTCAATAATTTCCTGCTCATCCCCGATTTATTGAGATGATACCACAAATTGCGGTTTTAAGAAACGCGAACCGAAAGATTTGGTAATATCAGGGCATGACCAAACAATTTGACTTCAGGCCAGAAATCGTGGAAGAGATCAACTATCAACGTTACAACCATCTTGTACCTTTAGTTCAACGACGTATGGACGCCATGCGTTTCAAAGCGCATGGAATGTTGCATAAGGAAATTGCAGAAATAATAGGGATTGCCGAAAACACACTTCGAGATTATTTTGAACTGTACGAACAAGGTGGTATCGAGAAATTGAAAGAGATTCACTACTATCAGCCTGAAAGTGAATTGAAGGAATATATTGTATCTTTGGAAGCATACTTTCGAGAGCATCCGCCAGCCACAATCAAACAAGCACAACATGAAGTGGAAGTGATTACTGGCGTTGTGCGAAGTGAGACACAAATTCGTGAATTTCTAAAAAAAAACTTGGTCTCCGTTGCCGAAAAGTAGGGATGCTTCCTGCGAAAGCCGATCCAGATCAGCAGAAAGAATTTCTGGAGAAAGAAATCCAACCTCGCTTAGATGAAGCGCGCGAGGGAAAAAGGCAGGTTCTCTTTATGGATGCAGCCCATTTTGTGTTGGCGCCTTTTCTTGGCTTTCTTTGGTCAGTTATGCGTATCTTTATTCGAGCGCCATCAGGTCGTCAACGTTTCAATGTCTTGGGCGCACTCAATGCAATTACGCATGAAATGGTTACGATTACCAATGATGCATACATTACTGCTCAAAGTGTGTGTGAACTACTGGAAAAGATTGCAACTCTTTATGTCGGCATACCCATCACAATTTTTCTGGATAATGCTCGCTACCAGAAATGTGCTTTGGTTATGGAAAAAGCCAAAAGTCTCAACATTGAATTGTGCTTCTTGCCAACTTATTCGCCTAATCTCAATTTGATTGAAAGAATGTGGAAGTTTGTAAAAAAGAAATGCCTGTATTCCAAATATTATGAAAAATTCCCTGCTTTCAAAGAAGCAATTTCAAAGTGCTTGGAGGAAACCATGACTACTCACAAATCTGATCTCGATTCTTTGCTCACCTTGCGTTTTCAACTCTTTGAAAAAGCGCAATTTGTGACCGCGTGAGGTATACAAGCGAAAGCAGCAATTCTCATTATGAAAAATCTATATCCGTAGATTTAGCAGATTTTTCCTTTCAATCTGCTAAATCTACGGATGAAAAAAGCCATACTGAGAGTTGCTGAAGCATACTTTGGAAAGTAATCGGTAATCGGTGTAACAAAAATGGACTCGGTCAACAGCGAGTCCATTTTTGTTGTTATTAGCGAAGGAATGAAATTATTATAGACGGGTTAAATCACGCCCAATTTTTTACCAACATTCTTGAACGCTTCCAAACCTTTATCCAAATCATCTTTTGCGTGCGCGGCGGAGATCATCACGCGGATGCGCGCCTTGCCTTGCGGAACGGTTGGGAAACCAAGCGCCATGGCGAACACGCCCGCATCGAACAACTCGCGGCTGAATTGTTGCGCGAGCGGAGCCTCACCCAGCATCACGGGTGTAATCGGCGTTTCACTGACGCCGGTATTAAATCCGAGTGTTTTCATTTCCGCTTTGAAATATTTCGCGTTCTCCCAAAGTTTATCCACGAGTTGAGTTGAATCTTCGAGCAAGTCCACAGCCGCTAGACAAGCCGCCGCATCGGGCACAGTCACCGCGGATGAGAACAGGAACGGGCGTCCGCGCTGACGCAGCCACTCGATGATGACCGCTTTGCCCGCGACAATTCCGCCCACCACGCCAAACGCCTTCGACATCGTGCCGATCTCCACATCCACTTTGCCGTGCAAGCCGAAGTGATCCACAATGCCGCGCCCGCCTTTGCCGAGCACGCCTTCGCCGTGCGCATCATCCACCATCAAAAGAATATCGTATCTCTGCGCGACTTCATAAATATCGGGCAGCGGCGCAATGTCACCGTCCATGCTGAAGACGCCATCGGTCACGATCAACGCGCGGCGATATTGACTGAGATTTGCCTTGATCTGTTCTTCCAAAGACTTCACATCATTGTGTTCATAAGGAATAATTTTTGCGCCGGACAAACGCGCGCCATCAATAATCGAAGCGTGATTCAATCGATCCGAAAAAATCACATCTTCTTTTCCAACCAGCACAGGGATGGTCGCCAGGTTCGCAGTGAAGCCGGATTGAAAAGTGATCGCAGCCTCCACGCCTTTGAATTGTGCGAGTCGTTTTTCAAGTTCAACATGCACGGTCATTGTGCCTGCAATCGAACGTACTGCGGCGGGACCAACACCCATATCATCAATTGACTTCTTCGCTGCCGCAACCAGCGCGGGATGATTTGCCAAGCCCAAATAATTATTCGAGCAAAAGTTCAAAACTTTTTTTCCGTCCACGGTCAGCCACGCGCCTTGCGGCGAGCCGATTGTGCGGATGTTGTTATACAGTCCCTGTGATTTCAAATTGTCGATCTCTTGTTGAATCCAATCAATCTTTGACATTTGTTTCTCCTTTAATTTATGAGACCTGACAGGTTTTGTAAAACCTGTCAGGTCTTTTTATGTTTCAATATCTGCCAGCAAACCTAATTCAGTCAACGCATCCAATACTTTGGATTCCGCTCCGCTTTTGATGATGACCGCCGTCGGGCTGAGTGCTTCACTCAAAAATTTTCCCGCTTTCGATTTACGCAACTCTTCCACAATCTCGGGTCGGGTGACTCGTAACACGGTTTGAGTCGTCACCCGCGCCTCGACCCCGTGCGCATCCCATTGCTTGAGCGCCTTCACCAACGCGGGCGGAACGCTGCCTTTTGTATATTTCACCAGCAATGCCAATAATTGTTCCGCTTTCAAGCCCTGCTGACTGGCCTGCTTCAAAGACTTCGCAGTGACGTGATATGTGTACTCATCCTGTTTTACATCATCCCATTCGCAAAATCTTGATATTTGATAACGGACTGCGCGCGAAAAATCTCTTGATATAGTGATTTTTCCATTGGAAGAAATCACCAACTTTCCTTCTTGTAACTTGTAACCCGCAACTTGTAATGCAACGCGGAACGCCGTAAACTCTTTCCCCTCCTCCGGCGCAGCCAGATCCACTTTACCAAGCCAATGCAGCATTTGAATAAAATATTTAACCAAAGCGCCGTCTACTTGATCCCAATACGCAAATCCGCGCAAATATTGACCATCTGATTCGCGCTTGATAAACCAAGAGTCGTAATCACCCGCGGGACGTTGGAAGTCAGGGAATTTTGTTTTCAGGTCGCGCAAAAACGCGGGCAGACTCCACCACTTGTTTTGCGGAATATCCGCCACCAGATTCATCAAAAACTCGCGCGTTACTTGCGGCTGATTCTGGCGAAGCCACTCACCTTCACAGATAATCGTGGGAATTAATCGCAGTTCATCAAAGGTTTGCGATTCAAACCATGCGGCATGAAGCATTTTCAATGCATCTTCACGCGAGGCTTCGAGAAATTTCTTCACAGATTCGGCTTGCAGTTCGTTCTTTTTTAGGATGTTGGCTGAGGACAATAATTTCTGGAGTGTCGCAGCTTGCTGCGGCTTATCCAACGGCAAGCCATTGGACTCCAGATTAATGCGCAATGCCGCAAGATAGGTTGTTGCGTCGTCCAAAATATGATCATTCGCTAGAATCTCAAACACTTTTTCAACAGGTGTTGCAGCACGGCCTAAAGATTCTTCGACCTTCTTTCCTATTTCTTCTTTTTCCCCGCCTTTCATATCTTCGCTGATCATTTCAAACATATCATCGGGGATGTAGCCGAATTCCTGCGCGCCTTTGTCTGTATCGAAAAATGCTTTTTCAAGCAAGCCGCGATAAAAGAGAATCTCGGCAGCGGAAATGGGCTTGAGATGCGGGTGTTCCCGATCACGGCGGGCTTCGCCCATTTCGCGGATCTCGCCGTGTTTACGGGCGAAGAGCGCCCACTCAATTTTGCCGTTGGATTGGATGAGCGCCGTCAATGCGGAGCTCGCGTTTGGCGGGAGAATCTCAATCGTTTCGCGCACCGCATCCGCGTCAAGGATGGCTGCGCAGAGTTCTTCGGAAGCCGAATCAACATCGCGGGATTCCAATTCCAGCCCCCAGAATCCAGCTACGATGTGGAGATGTCCAAGATCATGTTTTTGAAGTGAGGCGAGAAGATCAGGCATGGATTAATTCTATCATTGTGCAAGGCTTGCGGAATTAGGTAAACGGTCTTAAGATGTGTAAATCTTAACGCCAAAAGGAGAAAGTCTTGAATACTTTAA
The DNA here is from genome assembly GCA_009885525.1 of Anaerolineaceae bacterium. Classification (GTDB taxonomy): domain Bacteria; phylum Chloroflexota; class Anaerolineae; order Anaerolineales; family Villigracilaceae; genus Villigracilis. The sequence continues at coordinate 4,398 of VFKN01000056.1, forward strand.
TGATTGTGTTACGCTGGTTGCATATTTTTTCGGGTGTATATTGGGTCGGCGCGGGCTTGATGACGACTTTTGTTGTCAGCCCTGCGGTTGTGGCTACAGGGGATGCGGGAAAACAGTTCATGGGTCACTTGATGACGAAGACAAAATTTCCGCTTTCAATGACAGTCGCCGCTGTGACGACTGTGGTCGCAGGCATAATTTTGTATGCGATCAACGCTCACACTCCGGGCTGGGAATCTTCAAGTACCGGAATTGCATTTGGCATTGGCGGGGTTTTTGGTATTGCAGCGCTTGTGTTCGGCATCATGATTCCCAAATTAAATCAAGAGATGGGTAAACTTGGCGCACAAATTCAAGGCAAACCCACACCGGAACAAGCCGAAAAAATGCAATCACTCGGTAAGCGGCTTAAGACCATTTCATATACAAATGCTGCTTGTGTAATTACGGCAGTGACATTGATGGCAATTGCGCGGTTTCTGTAATTCTATAATAAAAGAGATGGTCACTTCATAAGTGACCATCTCTTTTATGTTAACCTTTCACTACCCTCAATGCTTCCGGCAATACTTCAACGCTTATTTTTTTCAAGTTGCTTCCAAAACTGGTGAAGACCTCGCCGTCGGCGTGGATATAAAGCGGCAAGTCGGATGTGAGCGTAAGTTTTTTGAACTCGCCCATGCGGATCTGTTCGAAGCGCATGTGTGTGCCGTTCATAAATTCCGGCACGAGGCGGAACATCATGCCGCGCGAGACTTTGTTTACGATGACATATTCCAGTTTGCCGTCATCGTGTTTTGATTCGGGGGAAAGCATAAATCCGCCGCCTTCGCGTGGACCGTTACAGAGTGTGACCATCAACGCATTGACATCCAATTGTTCTGTATCCGTTTCTATTTTCATCTTCGCGGGATTGTGATTAAGAATAATAGTTTGAATCACCGCAGTGAGATACATCAAAAAACCTTTGACGATGGGAAGTTTATGCGAGCGGATGGTCACCACCGCGTCAAAGCCAATGCCCAATGTATTATCAAAATATTCCTTGCGTCCATGCTCATCGGTGAGTAAAGCCATATCAACGGCTTGAACATTTTCCGCTTTGAGCATATGCGCCAGCGCGTACGCGGATTTTTGGGTAATGCCCATTGACCATGCAAAGTCATTCCCCGATCCAATGGGAACAACACCCATGATCGGGCGCTTTTCCGCGGGGACTTGCATCAGCCCGTTCATCACTTCGTGCGCTGTTCCATCTCCGCCCATTGCGATGACCATATCGCAGCCTTCTTGCGCGGCTTGCCTGGCGAGCTCGATTGCGTGCGTCGGGTAGACTGTTCCGCTCCAGGTGAGTTCACCTTTGAATTCCTGCGCGATGGGGCGCAGGTCATTGGCGGTCTTCCACGCGCGTCCCATATCCGCCATGGGATTGAGAATGAGTTTTACTTTACGGGGCATGAATATCTCCTATTTATAAAAATATCCCGCAGGTTTGAAAATTCACCAATCTGTGGATTATTTCGGGTTATGTTTAATTTTCCCGCGAACGGATCGCCACTACATCCAGCGGACCGGTAGATCCTCTGGCGACAACATAAGTGCCGCGATGATGTTTTTTACCTTGATACAAAGCCGCATCCGCTGCGCGTAAAAGGTCGCCTGCATTGCGGGTGTGGATCGGGTAAACGGCAATGCCAGCTGTAATGCCCAACTTCATTTGCTTATTATTAGGGAATGAAAATTTGTAGGCTTTCATCAATTCAAGGATCTTGCGCGTGACAACCTCGGCGGTTTCCAGATCGGCATTGCGCATGACGAGGGTCAACTCATCGCCGCCGTAACGCGCGAGAAAATCCGTTTCACGCATATTATTCGCGAGGTAATTAAAAAGCGAGTAAAGGACTTCATCGCCGATGACGTGACCAAAAGTATCATTCACGTTTTTGAATCCGTCCAAATCCATCATGACCACGGCAAATTCCGATTTCATGCGCTTTGCGTAGCGGATCTCTTCTTCCAGCCGCTCATCCAGCGCGCGGCGATTGGGCAGCCCGGTGACGCTGTCGGTGTTGGCAAGATCCTTCACAACCTTATGCAGCCGCGCATTGGATATTGCTACAGATGCCTGATCCGCCAGCAAGCCGAGCAGGCGCAACTCCGATTTTGAAAACTCGCCGATTACGGAGCGCGAGAGATTCATCACACCCACAATCGAATTGTTTGACTTTAGCGGAATGCTGATGATCGAACCCACCCACTCTTTGGATACATTTTTATATAAAGGACTGGCAGAGATATCTTCAACAATAATCAGTTCCCCGCTGTTTACTGCTGAATTGGTGATCCCATTTACGCGCGGCGCGGAAAGTGGCTGGTTGACCACGCCATCTGCATTTAACGACGCGCCAAAACCCAGTTTTCCATTTGAATATAAATAGATATGCGCCGCGCGCGCTTTTTTCACCAGGCGCATTGCCTCGTTGACAACTGCATTCAAAACGGTCTGCAAATCAAGACTGGAGGTTAGATTCAAACTGAGATTTTTTAACGCGTCGAGTTCATCCGCCTGCTGCTTCACCATCGTCATTAACGAATGCTTCGAGATGATTTCCTGCGTAAAAGTTTTGATCTGATTATTTTTTGAACGGGGGTAGGGCGATGAATCCGCGGCTTCAATTAAAGCCTGAATCAACTTCAATATCCCCTCTTTGTCCTCAGGTGGAATTGATGTATCCCGGTCTATGATCTTCCATGCTCGATTAAAAATATCGCTTCTGTCTTTACGGTCAGCGTTCATTACATCCCTTTTGCTACAAACATCGAAATAACGGCCAATGGTCATGCCCTCAAATAAATATCGGGCTATTATACGACCTTTTTTATCTCAAAATCATCTGTGTTAGAATCGAAAATACATCACTTTTGTAAGAGGTTCCCCCGTGCCAGATTCAAATAAAAATCAGGATAAACCCGCGCCTGCCACTCCCCTCAATCCACGCCAACGCGGAATTATCGTCGGCGCCTCGGGTGGGATCGGCGCGGCGCTTTCCCGTAAACTTGCCCGCGAGGGATTTTCCCTTGCGCTTGTAGACCGCAACAAAACAGCCCTGCAATCCTTATGCGATGAGATTAATAAAAACGCGGGAGAAACCCGTGCCCTCATCTATGAACACGACATCACCAAATATGATTCTATCCCCGATACTTTGCGCCGCGTCATCGCTGACCTCGGCGGAGTCGACACGCTCGTCTACATCGCCGGCGTGATCCACTTCCCCGCGCTGGATGAATTCAACTTCCCCGAAGATTACAAAATGGTGCAAGTCAATCTGCTCGGCGCAATGGCATGGATGAGCGCCATCGCGCCGCTCTTCCAAAACGCAAAGAGTGGACAGATCGTCGGCGTGTCCTCGGTTGCCGGTGACCGCGGAAGAATCGGCAACCCCGGCTACAACGCCTCCAAAGCCGGGTTGACCAACTATCTTGAAGGGCTGCGCAACCGCCTTACACGTCACGGTGTGAATGTGCTCACGGTCAAGCCGGGCATGGTCAAGACTGACATGCTCAAACTGCCGGGCGCGCCGAAACCCGTTCTTGCAGTGGAACCTGAGCAGATCGCCGACCTGATCTGGGATGGAATGAAGAAACGCAAACAGACGATTTACGTCGCGGGCATTTGGAAGTGGATCATGCTCGTCATCCGCCACATCCCGTCTTTTGTTTTTAGACGGCTGAATTTTTAGTTAGCGGACTCCAACGACTCCCGTCGTTGAAGATCCAAAGTCTGGAGACTTTGGAGTCCGATACCCCTGGTAAGCCAAAATGAACATTACAAAAAACTTCACTCAACTTGAAAACTTCGGACACTCACTCAATGCACCGGCGTACCTGCTAACCGTCAACATCCCTGAAGAAATTCATGCGGCCTTCGACCTCGCAAAAAAAATGGGGATCACTGTCACAGCGCGCGGAGCAGGGCGCAGTTACAACGATGCCGCGCTCAATGGCGGCGGCATTGTCTTGGATATGTGCGGCATGAACGCCATCACGCGCTGGGACAAATCCACAGGTCTCATCACCGCGCAGTCCGGCGCCACGCTCGAACAGATCTGGCAAAAAGTGGAGCCGGATGGCTGGTGGCCGCCTGTCGTCTCCGGCACAATGAAGACAACTTTGGGCGGATGCTTAAGCGCGAACATTCACGGCAAAAACAATTTCAAGATGGGCCCCTTTGGCGAACACGTTATTGAGTTCGATGTCATCCTCCCCACCGGCGCGGAACTGACCTGCTCACCCAACAAGAACGGCGACCTCTTTCATTCGATCATCAGCGGGCTGGGAATGCTTGGCATTATCACTTCTGTCACCCTGCAAATGAAGCGCATGTATTCCGGCTTACTGAGCGTGGATGCATTCCCCGTTAAAAATCTACATGAGCATCTCAGCGCTCTGCAAGACGGCGCGCCCAATTACGACTACATCGTCGGCTGGCTGGACGGACTCGCGGGTGGAAGTTCCCTCGGGCGCGGACAAATCCACGCCACGCGCTATCTTCACGAAGGCGAAGATCCAAATCCGTGCGAGACGATGAAGATCGAAAAGCAAACGCTGCCGCCGTATATTTTCGGCGTCTTCCCAAAATCCATGCTGCATTATTTCATGGCGCCTTTTATGAACAACCTCGGCGTGTGGGGCGTCAACACCGCAAAATATATCGCCTCGCTGCGCAAACACACCTTCCGCCAATCTCACGCCGCCTTCCATTTTCTTTTGGATTACGTCCCCGGCTGGGAATTTTCCTACGGCAAAACGGGACTCATCCAATACCAATCTTTTCTACCCAAAGAAAGCGCGGAATCTGCGTGGACCGAGATTCTTCGCCTTTCACACAAATTGAGTCTACCCGCGTATCTCGGCGTCACCAAACGTCACCGCCCCGATAATTTTCTACTCACTCACGCCGTGGATGGTTTCTCGCTCGCCATGGATTTCAAAGTGACCAACAACAACCGCGCGCGCCTCGGCAAAATGCTGCAAGAGTTCGACAAGATCGTCCTGCAGGCAGGCGGCAGATTTTACTTCGCAAAGAATAGTGAAACCTCCGCAGAAACAGCGCAAGCGTTTTATGGCGAAGAAACAATTGAAAAGTTCAAGAAGTTAAAAAATCGCTGCGACCCAAATGGGCTGCTGGAATCAGATTTATACAGAAGAATATTCGGGTAAGGATAATTTTTTCGCCCGCCTAATTACCCATTTACCTAATTACCTGTTTCCGTGCCCAATGATTATTGAAGATTTAGGTTTAATCGAATACGAATCCGCATGGAAATTGCAGGATGAGTACGTGGCGGAAATTGCAGAGGGAAAACGTCCGCCCACGCTGTTATTACTTGAACATCCCCACGTTTATACATTTGGAAGAAAAGGTCAATCTGAAAATTTATTATGGGGAGAAGAACAGTTAAAACAAAAAGGTGTTTCTGTCCACTGGGTTGATCGCGGCGGTGACGTGACTTATCATGGGCCGGGACAGTTAGTCGGCTATCCGTTAATTCCACTTAATCCCATAAGACCCGACAGGTCTCAGGAAGAATCTTCCAATTTGGAAGACAACACTGTGAGACCTGTCAGGTCTGACTATGTCGGCTATGTGCGCAGCCTCGAAAACATGCTCATCATCACATTAGCAAGATTTGGAGTTATCGCCGGACAGCGTGAGGGAAAAACGGGCGTCTGGATTCAAGCGGATGTTCATTCACGATGCATACATTGCAGCCCCGAGGATAGGAAAAAACCCGCGAAGCTCGCCGCTATCGGCGTCAAAGTGGATGCGCGCGGAGTAACCCGTCACGGCTTCGCGTTGAATGTAAATCCAGATATGGAATACTGGAATGGAATCATCCCCTGCGGATTACCCGAACCGGTTGTCTCGCTCGCCGATCTGCTCGATCCCATCCCCGATATGCAAGCAGTGAAAGAAGAAATCTCCAAAAACTTTCTTCAGATTTTCAGAACGTAACAAGTCCGTTTCTCTCCGTGAATCCGTGGCAGAGTCCGCTTACTACCTCGCCCCTCTCCTCCCAAACTGCTTCTCCAAAGTATCCACCGACAAATGGATCATCGTCGGTCTGCCGTGCGGACAAGTTCTTGGCGACTGGCAATTTTCGAGGTCATTGATCAACGCGCGCTGTTCTTCATTTGTGAGCGTCTGCCCGCCTTTGACGGCGAGACGCTTACACACACGCGCGGCGAGTTTCGCCTCGATTTCACTCTGCAGCGGAGTTTCATCTTCCTCGAAGTCTTCCACCAGCGCACGCAGCGCGGATGCGGGATCACCGCCGGCAAACAAAACCGGCATCGCGCGCACTTGAAATGTATTCGTGCCGAATTCTTCCACCTCAAAGCCAAAATGATTCAAGAATGGCAATTGCGGCATCAAAGCCTTCGCGGATTGTGGCGGCAATGTCACAACCTCTGGCGAGAGCAAGGATTGTGATGGGATTTGTTTTGTGCCATGCTGCGCCATTAATTTCTCAAATAACACACGCTCATGCGCCGCATGTTGATCGATCAAATACAATCCATCCGGACCTTCCGCCACAATATACGTCGAGCCGATCTGACCGATCAATCGTAAAAGCGGAACGCCGCCGAAAGAACGATTTTCGATTTCCGATTTCCGATTTACGATTTCATCTTGCGGCTGACCACTGATAACTGATGACTGGTCACTGTCCACTGATAACTGATCACTATTCACTAATAACTGATCTTCATGCGCAATCGACCAATCAATCCCCACTTCCCTTCTTTCCGTTGGCACATTGCGCGAGCCCCACAATTGCGGAGAGACCGAAGCAACCGGTGTATACGCCAGCAGCGCCTTACGCGCGGAGCGTTGCACGAAACTGAAAATTTTGTCCTGACTCTTAAAGCGAACTTCCGCTTTTGTCGGATGCACATTCACATCCACATCTTCAGGCGCGACCTCTAAAAATAACGCCGTCAGCGGATAACGGCCGACCATCAACAGCGTGTGATAGGCTTGCAGCAATGCAGTGGTTAAAGAAAATTCCTGTACCCAGCGGCCATTAACAAAGAATGTGATTTCCCTGCGGTTCGAGCGGGTCAGCGATATCGGACTGATAAATCCTGTAAGAGATAAACCATCTTCCATTGCCATCACTTCGAGCATTTGCTTGGCAACATCCACGCCGTATAACGCGGCGAGAATGGAACGGCGATCTCCATCACCGGCGGTTTGCAATGTGATCTGTTTGCCGTCCGTCACTTTGAAGCGCACATTCGGATATGCCAGCGCATACCGCGTGACGAGAGAATCAACGGCGCGTTTTTCGGTCACATCGGCTTTCAAGAATTTCAAACGCGCGGGTACGTTATAAAATAAATTTTCCACGCGCAGCACTGTCCCAACCGGCGCGCCGACTTTTTCAACTTTGCCAAAAATGCCGCCATCCACTTTTATGCGCGCGCCTTCTTTGGCAGCAGCAATTCGAGATGTGATCGTCATCTGCGAGATGGAGCCAATCGAGGCGAGGGCTTCGCCGCGGAATCCCAAAGTGGAGATGCGAAAAAGATCAGCGGATTGAGTCAACTTCGAGGTCGCATGACGCGCAGCGGCGAGTTCCAATTCATCCGCCGGAATCCCAAATCCATCATCGGCAACTTCGACGAGCGTGCGTCCCGCATCCGCGATTGAAATCGAAATATTTTTTGCGCCCGCATCCAAAGCGTTTTCGGTTAATTCTTTAACCACAGAAGCGGGGCGTTCCACAACTTCACCCGCGGCGATCTGCGAAGAGACATCGGAAGATAAAAGTCGAATAGGCATAAGCGGATTATAATCGCCCAATGCGATTCACTACGATTTTTTTTGATCTCGACGATACGCTTTATCCGTCTCACGCGGGGCTTTGGCACGCCATCAAAGAACGCATGAACGATTACATGCGCGAGCGGCTGCAAATTCCCGAAAAAGATATTCAGCAGTTGCGCGAAAAATATTATCTACAATACGGAACCACCACGCGCGGATTACAGGAACACCACAACATTGACACACAGGATTTCCTGGCTTACGTGCATGATCTGCCGCTCGAAGATTATCTCACCCCGAATTCTATTCAACGCTCGGTGATCGCATCCCTGCCGACCCGCAATTTTGTTTTTACAAACGCCGATATTCCCCACGCCCAAAGAACGCTGACCGCACTCAATCTGCACGACCTGTTCCCCAACATTATTGATGTGAACACCGTCGCGCCGTATTGCAAACCGATGCGCGAATCATTCGAGATCGCCATGAAGGTCGCGGGCGAAGACGACCCCTCACGCTGCGTGATGATCGACGATCTTGCGCGCACCACCCGCGCCGCGCATGAAGCCGGTATGTTCAGTATTTTATATCACGACGAATACACAGCCAACGACGCCGACGCGCATTTCACAGACTGGGGAAAATTGATAGATATTTTGGAGACATAATAATTATGGAAGAAAACAAAGCCGTCATCGGCGCCTTGATCTTTATCGTTATGGTCATCGGCGCGAACTTCATCATGTACGGCATCGCGCGTGGATGGGCAAAGCCGGGCAACAAGAATTTTTTAGAAACGCTCGGTCAATCCTTTAATCCCGCGCAGAAAAAAGATGATGCGATGGATGAACTTCACCGTAAACTGGAAGAACTGGAAAAAGGTAAGAAAACAGATTCGGGGGAATCTAAACCCTGATTCTTACAAAAATCGTACAAATTATTCAGCAAACATTAATCCCGTAATGGTATCTTTAAACAAGTGACTGCCACCTTTAGGTGACTGTCACCTCAAAAATTTGGAGGCTTTTATGAATAAAATGTTAAAGTATGTTTTTCTTGTGCTAGTCGTGATCACATTCACGTTGGGCGGGTTCGCCGGCGGGTTTGTCGCCGGACACCTCATGCCTTTTAATGTCCCAGGCTTGCCTGCATCCCCCACCCCCTCGACAGTCACATCCGCGCCGCCGACCACCTCGCCAGAGCAGCAATCCGCTACGCCCGCAAATATGCAGGTGCTCTTCTCGCCGTTCTGGGAAACGTGGAATCTCGTCCACAAGAATTTCGTGGACCAACCCGTAGACGATACCGCGTTGATGCGCGGCGCGATCACCGGCATGATGCAGGCGCTCGGCGACCAGCATTCCTCGTATATGGATCCTGAACAATTTAAGGAAGCAAACTCCAGCCTTGCGGGTTCCTATGAAGGCATCGGCGCGTACGTGGATACCACCGCAAAATATCTTACGATCACAAGCCCCATACCCGGCTCTCCCGCCGAGCGCGCAGGGCTTAGACCCGGCGACCAGGTTGTCAAGATTGACGATGTGGATATGACCGGCGTGGATGGAGAACTCGCGCGCAGAAAAGTTTTAGGTCCTGCAAACACAACCGTCCACCTGACCATTTTGCGCGAAGGCGAACAGAGTTTGCTCGAGTTCAATATTAAGCGCGAGAAGATCGTAATCAAATCCGCGACGGGCAAAATGCTCGATAACAATATCGCCTATATTCAAGTCACCACCTTCGGCGAAAATACCACACCCGAATTACTGGATGCGCTCAACACATTAATGCCTCAGAAACCGAAAGCCATCGTCCTTGACCTGCGCAATAACGGCGGCGGCTATTTGCAAACGGCTGTTGAAGTCACGTCACAATTCGTGGATAAAGGCGTTGTCCTTTATGAAGAATACGGAGATAAGACCCGCACCACGTTTGAAGTCCAAGCGGGCGGCTTGGCTACGGACACAAATATCCCGATAGTTGTGTTGATCAACGAAGGTTCCGCTTCCGCATCCGAGATCGTGGCGGGCGCGATGCAAGACCTCGGGCGCGCCAAACTGGTTGGAACGGTTTCGTACGGCAAAGGCTCCGTTCAAAATTGGATTCCGCTCACGGGCGAAAATGGCGCGGTAAGAATCACCATCGCCAAGTGGCTGACCCCGAATGAACACACCATCCACAAAATTGGTTTAACTCCCGATGTGTTTGTGGGCATGACCGCAGACGATTACAAAGCCAAACGCGATCCGCAGTTGGATGCGGCTGTACAAACGCTGCTGGCAATGCTCAGCGGCAACCCAATCCCAACCTCGGTGCCGACCTCAATACCCACACCAATTCCGACACCATAGTTTTATGTTTTATCGTCATTGCTTCACCGCAAAGTACGCGGCTCGCAATGACATAAAGAAGGAGACATTCTATGTTTTTCAACTCGACTTACTTTATATACATGATCCCCGCCTTCATTTTGATGGCGCTGACATCCTGGTACGTGAAATCCGCATATAACAAATGGAGCAAAGTACCCACCTCCAGCCGACTGACCGGCGCACAAGCCGCGCAGCGGTTACTATCCACGGGCAGCATGTATGGTGTGCAAATTCAAGGCGTGGCAGGCGATCTCACCGATCATTACGATCCGCGCAACAAAACCCTGTATCTTTCATCGGGTGTTGCAAATGTTGCCTCTGTCGCTTCGGTTGCGATTGCGGCGCATGAACTCGGTCACGCGATGCAGGATGCGGAGGAATACTTCCCGCTGAAATTCCGCTCCGCGCTGGTGCCGATTGTTAATGTCGGCTCGAACCTCGGCTGGATATTAATCATGATCGGCTTATTCCTGAACTTTACCCAACTCGCATGGCTGGGCGTGATGGTCTTCGCGGGCGGAGCGGTATTCGCGCTGGCGACTCTCCCCGTGGAATTCAACGCGTCCTCACGCGCCAAGGAATTGCTCTCGCGCACGGGCATCATCCAAACCGATGAAGAACGCCGCGGTGTGAACGCGGTCCTAAACGCCGCCGCGCTGACCTATGTCGCAGGTCTGATCACCGCCATTTTACAGCTGCTGTATTATGTCTCAATTGTCGGTGGTTCAGGGCGGCGAAGAGGATAGATTGCGCAGGGACGTTTTCTTGTAACTTAAACACAAAAGGCTTTGGAAAGATGATAAATCTTCCAAAGCCTTTTTACATAGCCGCATAATTATCTCGTTTTACACAGATCACAATCCCGAAGGGATGGCATGATTTGTGCCATAGAACCATGACACCCCTTCGGGGTTATCGTGCTGGCTTTTCACAAATCTATAATCATGCCACTCCTTCGGAGTGAGTTCTGCGTGACATCAGTTATCTAAAGTTGAACCCGCTCGCCACGAAACTGAGTTTCAAATAATTGCGCATACAACCCGTTGATAGCCAGCAATTCATCGTGTGTGCCGCGCTCGACAATTCGTCCGCGATCCATCACCAAGATTAGATCGGCGGCGAGGATTGTACTTAAGCGATGCGCGATGACAATGGATGTGCGTCCCGCCATGACGCGCTTCAACGCATCTTGAATGAGGGATTCGGATTCGCTGTCGAGGTGACTCGTGGCTTCATCCAAAACGAGAATGCGCGGGTCTTTCAAAATGACACGTGCCAGCGCAATGCGCTGTTTTTCCCCGCCGCTGAGTCGATACCCGCGCTCGCCGACGATCGTGTCATAACCATCCGCCAGGCCGATGATGAAGTTGTGGATGTTTGCGGCTTTGGCGGCGTTTTCAATTTCATCCTGAGTTGCGTCAATTTTTGCGTAGGTCAAATTGGTGCGGATGGTGTCGTGGAAAAGATACGTCTCCTGCGTGACCATGCCGATGGCGTGCGAAAGCGAATCAAGATTCACTTCGCGCAGGTCGTGACCATCAATGCGGATCGCTCCGCTGGTGGGATCATACAAACGCGGGATGAGATATGTGACAGTAGTTTTCCCTGCGCCGGATGGACCCACCAGCGCGACGAGTTGCCCCGCGCGCGCCGCGAAGGAGATTCCCTCGAGGGCTACGACTCGCGCCTGGGAAGTTGTATCCACATCGGGGGAAGAATCAACGGCGCGTTCTTCCTGACGATTTTTCTTAACGAGTGTCTGTGGTTTATCGTCTGTCGTCTTTCCTGAAATTACGGTTTTGACATCGTCCATTCTGCCGTAGCGTTTTACATCTTTAAGCAATTTGGATTCATCGACTTGATAGTTGAAAGTGACATCGTCAAATTCAAGCGAGCCTTTGACATCATGAAATGCAACCGCGTTTTCTTTCTCAACAATATCCTGCGGAAGATCAATGATCTCGAAGACACGCTCGAACGAAACCATGCTGGTTGAAAATTCAACGGGCGCGCCGGCGAGTCCTTGCAGCGAGCCGTAAAGCGAACCGAGATATGAACCGAAGGCGACAATTGTCCCAACCGTGAACGCGCCGGTGATGACGTAGTAACCGCCAATGCCATAAATCAGCGCCGTGCCGACTGCGCTCGCAAGCCCAAGCATGACGAAGAAACTCGAGCCGATGACCGCGCGTTTGATGCCGATGTCGCGCACGCGCGCGGCGCGTTCACGAAAACGGTTTTCTTCCTCTTTGCTGCGCCCGAATAATTTGACCAGCAGCGCGCCGCCAATGTTGAGAGTCTCGTTCATGTGCGCGTTCATCTGCGCGTTGATATCCATCCCTTCGCGGGCAATGTCGCGCAATGAGTTGCCGATATAGCGCGCGATCAAAAAGAAAACGGGCAGGACGATGATGCTGGCGAGAGTCAATCTCCATTCAAGTGAGAACATCACAACCGAGATTGCAATCGCTTGCATAAGGTTCGTGACGATGCCAACGATGGTGTTGCTGATCGCGTTCTGCGCGCCAATCACATCATTGTTGAGGCGCGACATCAACTCGCCGACTTTGGTGTTGGTGAAGAAGCGCAGCGACATCCGCTGCAGGCGCGAGAAGAGTGAAGAACGCAGATCATAAATCACGCCTTCACCGACAATGGAATTGAGTCGGCGTTGAATAACGTTGATGCCGCCGCTGAGAATAGGCACAAATAAAAGCGCAGTCGCAAAAAGCGTTAATTTGTTGAGGTCTTTGGATGGCAGAATGACATCAATTAAATAGCGAAAGATCAGCGGCGAGACGAGGCTCACCGCAGTGCTGAAAATAATCATGAATAACATCCCGCCGATATGTCCCCAGTAGGGCTTTGCGTAATTGAGCACGCGCAGGAGCAGTTGTTTGGTTACTTTGGGTTTTTCATCGCCTGAGCGCATGGCTGAATACCAGTAATGCATTTGTAATCTCCTAGTTGATTGGTCTTTTACTACCTGACAAACGACTATAAGACCATTCGACTAAACGCGCAACTGGAAGAAGGGGGAGGTATTGAAATTCGTACCTCCATAGGATCTATCTTAATCCGCAGCAATCACGTTGACAAATGCCATCTACCATAGTAATATTTGCGGCGCTCTCCAACCCGCCGAGGTAGCTCAGTGGCAGAGCAGGGGACTCATAAGCCCTTGGTCGGGAGTCCAAATCTCCCCCTCGGCACTCACGGGGCAGAATAGAATGATTAATGCTATGTAAATAGTCAGAAAATTTTATTCAATTGTTAAGGTACCAACGCTACCGAAACGAATTGCCCCTTCAATCAAAGTCCCTGCCATCAACGCAGGGACTTTGATTTTAACTTCTCTACCGTACAAAACCTTTTTTGGACGCTGAAAAACGCTGATTTCGCTGATGAAAAAGAAAAATCAGCGTTTTCTGCGTTCATCAGCGTCCCACGACGTGAGTCAGAGGCTTTTATTTCTATTCTCTGCATCCATTCGCAATGTGTTCTTCAAAAGTCACTGTGAAGTTGTGATAGCCCGAGTTGTCGCATTTTGCTTGAAAAAAATAATATTGCGACTCTGCAGGGAAAGCCACTGCCTGCAATGCAGTCAAGCTGGGATTGGCTATTGGCGCAGGCGGCAAGCCGGCATAGATATAAGTATTGTACGGGGAATCGAATTTCAGGTCATCCAAAGACAATGGATTTTTCCACCAGGTTTGCATCATAGAATCATATCCAAGCGCATATTGCACGGTGGGATCGCTGCCGAGCGTCATGTCGATTTTCAAGCGGTTGTAGAAGACCGATGCGATCAATGGCTGTTCATCATCTCGAATCGATTCGCGTTCGACAATGGATGCAAGTATCACGGCTTGATAGGTGTTCAAACCTTGCGCTTCAAAACCTGCGCGCATATCGTCGGTGATGTGCTGGGCGAAGTTCCGCGCGATGAGGTCGAGCAGCTGGTCAACGGTTGTGGTGCGCGGGATGGTGTAAGAATCGGGGAGGAAGAAGCCTTCCATCGAAGCGGGGGCAAAATCGAGGTTGGGAATTTGGCGCGGAGTTTGCGCGGCGCGGAGAAATGCTTCGGGAGAAATATCCAGCCCGGAGGTGGGCAATGAATCCGCGATTTCTTCCATCCGCCAGCCAGGAAGAATCACGAAAGTAATATCAGCAGGCGTCGAATCCTGTAAGGCGCGGGCAATCTCAACGATCGAAAACGCGGGACTGAGCGTGTAATCGCCGGATTGAATACTGAGGTCGAGACCGGTGTAGACGAGATAATCGAGGAAGGCTTGCGCATTGGAAATGATGCCCGCCTGCGATAAACGATCCGCAATCGAAAACGCGGATTCATCTGCTGAGATGGGGAATGCTTGTTCGACGCCATTGGGGTCGAGCGGCTTAATGATCTCATCGCCATATAAAATTAATTTCGTGGAATATTCGATGCGCTGCGTAACGTTGAGATGATTTGCGGGCGGGCCATACATCAACGATGCGCGCGCGGGAATATAGCCGATGAAAAGATAAACACCGGCGAGGATGAGCAGAATGATAAATGTGATTACGAGGAAACGACGCATGGGGGGGGAAAGGATGAATTATGAATTATGAATTATGAAGGATGAGGGATGAGGGTGAAAATCGTGTTTACGTATTTACTTGTTTACCTGTTTACTTATTTACCTGTCTACGATTTTCCAAATATGATTGAAGGATTACAACTGCCGCAAATGCATCCTGATGTCCGGCGCGTTTTTTGCGTGAGACGCCGAGTTGAATTCTTGCGGAGCGGGCATCTTGCGTACTGAAGGATTCATCCCATAGTTCAACGGGAATATTGGTTTGGTTTTTGAGTTCATCGGCGAAACGTCCCGCGCGCCTGCCGGCGGGATTTGGGTTGCCGTCTTCGTCAAACGATTGCCCGATGACAATTAATTTCACATCGTTCTGCGCGGCAAGTTCCGCAACCTGCGCGGCATCAATGGCGCGCGAGATGTGTTCAATAACTTTTAGCGGGCTGGCAATGGTGGCGGTTTCGTCGCTCATTGCAAGTCCGATTCTTTTTTCACCGTGATCTACTGAAAGGATTCGCATATTTTTCTCTCAACACAAAGGACACGAAGTACACTAAGTTTTTAAAGCGTTCCTTTGTGACCTTTGTGTCCTTTGTGTTTAATTTTTTAATTACTTCACTTCCACCGAAACATTGAACGGGATCAGCGGCATCCATTTCCACCATGCGGGTGTGGTCGTGATCTCGGGCGGCTGGCGCGAAGATATTTTTTTCACCAACAAATTTTTCACGGCGGCGGGTTCATGTCCGCGCACGATGGAAAAAATTTGTAAAGTATCCACTTGCTGAATTAGCGTGCGCGTGACTTCAACATCAAAATGCGTAACGCCCGCTGAGTCTGTTTTGGGTTCGCTGCGCGTTTTGAATTTTGCTTCGCTCATTTGTTCAAATCCATTTGGAGCGGATGAGTTCAGCGCGGCAAGTGAAAGTTGATTTAAATCTTCGGCTGAAATATATCGCGCTGAAAATTCAATTTTCATATTTAACGTCAACGTCTTGCCGGGCATTCCTGCGGCTGGCGCAAAAATCTCATCGACAATATTTGCAACCTCAAAAGTATCCAGCAGCAACATATCATTCGATGCGGTCTGCGCGCGCATTTTTGATTCCGCGTCGCGGCGCAAATTATCCAGTGTGGATTCGCGCAGCCTTGCGCGGTCATCGTCGCTTGCGCCAGTTTGCTGCATATCCGCTCCGCCGCTGATGGGGTTTGGATTGGTCACCGTCAACGAAAGTCCGAGCATGCCATCCACCATTGTGATCGCGCCCGCGGGCACATTTCCGCTCGCGCCCGCTTCGTAAGATTCAATCGGCGTGTCCACAAATTTATTTTCCGTTCCAAAAAGCGTATCGTGCAGCGTGACAAACCGAACGTGCGATTCATCCGCTGTTGCAATGATCGTTCCGGCGGGAATATTCAATTCGCCCTGACTTAAATTCGTGAAGCGCGCAATTCCCTGCGACTTTGATTTCGGCACCGAGATCGTGCCCGTGATCGCAAGCGATTGTTCCGCGCTGACGGTTGCCGATAATTTCCGCGCGGGGATCGCGCCCGTGATCGATACCAACGTATTGGATTCACTCGCGCTAATCGGAATGACCACGGATTGCGTCCGCGTTTCGGGATACACCACCACGTTGGCGCGCGGCGCGAATAGGATCGCAATCGCCAGGACCGCCGCGACTCCAAATGTGAACGCGATGATTCTTCCCAACAGAGATGTGCGCCACGCGGATTCTTTCTCATACACCGAATCTCTCACCGCGCGCAGATTGCGGCGCGGCGGCTTGGGGATGTGCTGCTCGCGCGGAATTGACTCCGCCCACGCAACCCGCTGCGCCAGAGATGTGGATTTGAACACAGGGATGCCAAGCGATTCCGCGTCGCGTCTCACTTTGATGCGACGTGTCACTAATCCCAATTGCGCGCCGAGCGAATCGGCGTGGCGCTGCAAAACTTTCAAGTCCAATACGCGCAGGGTGACTTTTTCGTATTTGGGCCAGATCAGCAAAATGCGCGGCGTCTTCGCCCACGATAATTTATCGCGGACAGAGATGAGGTCATCGTGAGATTGGAGGGTGATGATTTTTGTTTTCAAGGGCGTGAGTAGACAGGTAAATAGGTTGATATAAATGATTTATCGCTGACACTAAAAGGGTCAAATGATTCTAGAAGATTGCCAACGTATTGCGACAACCCCAAAGGGGTGTCATGAGCGTAATGTTCGCGCTTTATTAATCAATGATGGCAAAGTTTTCAAGAAAGAATCAATATGTTCAGGCGTTGAATCGACGCCGAGGGTGATGCGTAATGAGCCGAGCGCCCAATCTCTTTCAAAGCCCAGTTCGGTGATGACTTCGCTGGGTTCGGGGTTGCCGGTTTTACACGCGGAGCCGGAGGAGCAGGCGAAGCCCGAAGCATCCAGCATTTGCAATAAGAGATTGCCGTCCACGTCTTTGAAGACGAATGAGGCGTGATTGGGTAAACGATTTTCAGGATGACCAGTTAATTTCGAATCGGAAACTTCTTCGAGCACGCGCCCGATAATTTGATCGCGTAATGGTTTGACGTGTGCGATTCTCTGCTCGCGTTCTTCGGCGGTGAGGCGCAGCGCTTCGGCGAAGCCGACAATATACGGGACATTTTGAGTCCCTGCGCGCAAACCGTATTCCTGCCCGCCGCCGGTGGTGTGCGGGACGAGTTTCGTTCCTTTGCGAACATATAACGCGCCCACGCCTTTTGGACCATAAAATTTATGCCCGCCAAGTGACATCAAATCCACGCCGAGAGATTCGATGTTCACGTCAAGATATGCGGCGGCTTGAACGGCATCGGTATGGAAGATGATATTGTTTGCCTTCGCAATTTTCGCAAGTTGAGCAATGGGATTGATCGTGCCGATTTCATTATTTGCGTACATCACAGAAGCGAGCGCGGTTTCATTGCAGACGGCTTTGCTTAATGATTCGGGCGTGACCATTCCGTGCTGATTGACTTCGAGCCATTCAAGCGCGAAGCCGTATTCTTTTTCGAGTTGCAGCGCGGTTTTGCTGACGGCGTGATGCTCGGTCTTCGAGGTGAGAATCCACTTTGCGCCGCTGGCATTTCTCCGCATCAGGGCTGCGCCGCGCAGCGCGAGATTATCGGATTCTGATCCGCACGAGGTGAAGATGATTTCATCCGCGCGGCAGTGTAATATCGAGGCGACGGTCTCGCGCGCTTCTTCAATCGCAGTCTCGGCTTTTTGTCCGTAACGATGCACAGAGGATGGGTTGCCAAATGATTCGCGGAAATAGGGAAGCATCGCGTCGAAGACGCGCGGATCGACGGGAGTGGTGGCGGCGTAATCAAGATAGTTCATGAGAGGGATTATAGCAAAGTATTTTGCCGGATGTTACAATAATGGAAACGAGGTGAAGCATGAGTGACTTTCTCAATTTTTTAAATACAGCAGAACTTGAAGCATTAACAAAATTTCCCGGCATCACACGTTTGCTGGCGGGGAATATTATCGCGGCGCGTCCATTTGATGTTGTGGATGATTGCTTGAAAGTGCGCGGCATGGGCAAAAATTTACTCGCGCGAATGCAATCCACTTTTGAATCTGAGGATCTCAACACCGAAAAAGCCATGGTCACTGTGGAAGAAAACGCGCAGCCGGCTTCCATCGAAAAGAGTCAGCCTGCGCATGAAGAACCAAAAACTGAAGAGAAGCCATCCTTCCTTGAGCGTTTGGGAATGGCATTTGTTAATTTCATGCGCGCGCTGCTGAGATTGATTCTCACACTTGCATTCATTATCTCAATCGGCGCGCTGATCTATTACGGGCTGCCGTATCTCAACGAGAAATTGATTGTGCCGGTGGAGAAGAACACCGCGAGTATTCGCAACCTCGAAGCGCAGGTTGCGGATTTGCAATCACAACTTAATGCGGTGAATTCACACATTGATGCAGTTGAAAAGACAATCGAGACTCAAACCGCGAGTATTGCCAAACTCGAAGAAATACAATCCGCGCTTGAAAAGGAATTTACCACGCAAAACAACAGCGTGATGATCGCTTTGAAGCGCGAGATCATGTTCACGCGCGCCATCGAAATGCTTTCCCGTTCGCGCTTATTTCTCTCGCAAAGCAATTTTGGTCTGGCAAAACAGGATGTACAATCCGCGCGCGACATTCTCGCGGAACTAAAAATCGACGCCCCCGTATATCAACAACCCGCGCTGGATTCGATCCTTACGCGGCTCGACTTCGCCCTCGGAAATTTACCCACATTCCCCGTGATCGCCGCCGACGATGTGGATATCGCCTGGCAATTGATGATGATGGGCTTGCCCGAATCCGCAGCGGATGTAATTCCGACACCCACGTTTACTTCCACGCCCACGCCACTTTTGGAAGTGACGCCGACATCTACGCCGTAAAGGTTTTTAGAAATGATATATATTCCTTACTTTCTTTTTGTAACTGTAATCTGTGTTTTATTGTGCATACCGGGAGTTCTGCTCAATATCTGGTTATGTAAAATAGGTGTGAGTCGTGATTCAAAAAAAACGATCATCGTACTCACTACATTCTTTTTTACTTTTCTCCAGCCATTCTTTTATGAAGATATGTCATTGTGGGAATATGGTGCAATCCTGATGGTGTTAACTGCATTGGCAATTCATTTTTCGGACATTGTTGAAACCATGAAGCATGGAAAATGGTGGTGGAAAACAGAAGAGAAGGCGAAGTAGTATTCAGTCTCCATAAAATAAAAACTCCGAGAGAATATCTCGGAGTTTTTATTTTACTTCTTCGGCAGGATTACCACTTTGCGATGCGGCTCTTCGCCAGTGCTTTCGGTGGTCACATTGGGATGTCCGCGCAGTTCGATGTGAATGGCGCGGCGCTCGCTGGAGGTCATGGGTTCGAGCGTGGCTCTGCGTCCTGTTTTGACGACCTGCTCCACCATGCGTTGAGCAAGCTGCTTGACCTGTTTTTCACGGCGGCTGCGATAGCCTTCCACATCCACAACCACCTGCACCCATTGCTGCGTCTCTTTGCCGACGATCAGCGAAGCAACGTATTGGAATGCGTTCAAAGTTTCGGCGTGGCGTCCGATCAGCGCGGTGAGGTCATCGCCGCGCACGTCCACGTGAATGGTACGGCGGTCATCGGCGCTGGTCTCGTCATAATGCGCGGAAACCTGTGCCTTCATGCCGAGGTGGTAGATCAACTTGGAGACGATGGTTTCAGTGGCATCCAACAGCGGGTCGTGCTCGGTACGTTCGATATTTTTCGGCGCAGGGGATTCCTCCTGCGCGGGTTGTTTTTTCTCGGCTGGTGCAAGAGGCGTCGCGGGTCTGGCTTCCTTTTGTTCTCTGGGTGCGCGCGGCTCTTTAGGCGCAGATTCTTTCCGCTTTGCAGGAGCAGGCTTGTCCTGAGTTTTATCGAAGGGCTTGTCCTGAGTTCGTTCAACGCGTTCGGTTTTCGGCGCAGGAGTATAAGGAACGGGGGGCGGATTCACCGAGAGGCGCACGCGCACCTGGCGCCCGCCGAGTCCGAATAATCCTTTACTGCCAGAATCCAACACTTCAACAGAAACCGCGTCTGCGGTGAGTCCGAGTTGATTTAATCCCTGTGCAAGGGCTTCCTCAACGGTCGGGGCGATAATTTCAAGTGTGGTTTGCTCACTCATGGTGACTCCCTATTTTTTTTTGCTGGTGGTTTTTTTGTCGCCGCCGGGGATCAGGCTGCTCCAATTGGCGCGGCCCGTTGCGGCGTATTGAACAATACCCAATATGTTGCTGGTGATAAAATAGACCGCAATACCCGAAGGAAAGGTCAACGCAAACCAGCCGAGCATGAGCGGCATCATCAGCGACATCTGTTTTGATATCATTGCGCTTTGATCGTTGGGATTGGTGGAAGTGGGCATGGTCAACTTGGATTGAACATAGGTGGTCAACGCCACGATCAATGCAAGCAGCGGGAAACCGTGCGGAAGGAAGGCAACGTCAAACGGCAGCGAAATTCCCTCGGGACGCCCCAGATCCATCCATAAAAATTTACTATTAAGCGGTATGATGTTTTCCACAACCTGAAAGGGATACATTGTGCGCGCGAGGCTGAGCATATCAAAGGGTGTGACAGAAAGCGCGCGCGTGATGCTTTGATACAAACCAATGATGATCGGGAACTGCACCAATGTTGGCAGGCAGGATGCGAAAGGATTGATCCCGCGTTCTTTATAAATCCGCATTTGTTCCTGCGCGATTTTTTCCTTATCCTTGGCGTATTTCTTTTGAATATCCTGCCATTCTTTATCGTTCTGTAATTCCTGCATGGCTTGCGCGCCTTTGACTTGCGCCGCATTGAGGGGCCAGGTGATCACTTTGATGAGGATGGTAAATAAAATGATCGCAAGACCAAACATGTGCGGACCATGACCAAGCGCGTCATAGATCCACAATAAAAGGTTGGTCATCGGTTGGATGATAATGGTATCCCACATGGGTTAGTTTCCTTATTTTTCTGGCGTGAAGGTCCAGGCTTGCTTGCCGTCTGCGTCATACGCGGCTAGAGCAAACTCGGCTTGATAAGGCGCAACGAGGATAAAGGCACCCGAAGCAACAGGCGCGGTGTAAAGATTTCCACCAACGGTTTTTTCCCACACAGTTTTTCCTTCGCGATCCAAAGCGATGAGATTGCCCGCTTCTGTTGCGACATAGATCTGGTCGCCGTGCAAAAGCAGGCTCGCCACTACTGCATCGTTTTTCTTCGTGGCGTCCCAATTTTGCTTGCCGCTGGCAATATTTAGCGAGAAGATGTTACCTTTCAGGTCGGCATAATATAGTGTTTCGCCATCCAGAACAGGCGAGCCCCAAATCCAATTTTCGGCTTTGGCAACAGTTTTCTGCTTACCGTTGGGTGTGATGAATTCAACGGTCGAAGCAAATGAACCAACATATACGCCGTCACTTGCAACGGCTGGGCTACTGGGAGCAGCGCCGCCCAAATCCACGCTTTTGTCCGTATCATTGGCGGGGTCAATGATGTGCATGTGGTGGTCGAGGGAGGAAACGTAAAGTAGATTGCCATCTGTGGTGGGCGCAGACCATAACGCGCCGCCGAGTTCAATCGGGTCAGCGGCTTCTTTTCCGTTCATGTCCAGGATGTATAGGAAACCGTCTGTGTTGGGAGCATAAATTTTATCATTGAAAACAAGCGGGGAAGCCTGCCACGCGGCTTTGTTATTGGTGAAAGGTACCGCCCAATTTTCTTTTCCGGTTGCTAGGTCAAGGCTGAAGAGCGGGTGGGTCGTGCCTGCACTGCCGATCAAGAGTTGACCGTTGGAAACCAATACCGGTGTTGCATAGAACATTATTTCGCTATTGACTTCGGCTGGATATTGCCAGACTTGCTTGCCGGTCTTTACATCAATGGCATAAACGAATGAGCCATTGGAGAGGTAGGCGCGTTCCGCATCTGCGGCGAGTCCGTGCCAGTTATTGGAGGGAACGCCTCCTCCTGTACATGCGCTTAGGATCAATGACCCAAGCAACGCAAGTAGTGAAATCACTATCAATCGTTTTGTATTCAATTTTGTATTACTCCTGATTAAGCGTAACCGGATCTCATCCGTTACGCGGATATGGCAAGTTTATTTCACGGGATCATACCCGCCGGGGTTGAACGGATTGCAGCGCAAGACACGCCACACTGCCATGAGAGAACCTTTCAGCGCGCCGTGTTTATAAATGGCTTGATAACCATAATGTGAGCAGGATGGATAAAAGCGGCAGGTGTTCGCTGGCAACCCGGGTGAAATTACCATTTGATATAAACGAATCAAAGCCAGCACAAGAATGCGTGGCCAATTGACGAGCGTTCGCGGCAGGTCGCGTAAACGAACTTCGTCTGAATAATCGTGCAAATGGAGTTCTTGTTCTTCAGGATTCATCCGCGGGGAGGATTTGTGCGCGGCGAAGGAGGTAGACGAGCGCGGCGCGGGTATCTTCAAGGGTGGCGGTGACCAGCGCAGCGCGCGCGATCAGCGTCATATCCCAATGGGGGGCGAGAGAACCAAGCAGCGGCCGCATGGCTTCACGTATAAGCCGCTTGGCGCGATTACGCTGAATTGCGTTGCCTGTAGTCTTGCCTGCACTAACGCCCACGCGCACATGCAAGGATGTGTCGTTGGCTTGTGCAACTAATACAACAAGCGGATGGGCATAGGACTTGCCAGTTTGCCGCACCCGCTTGAAGTCTTCAGATCGGGTCAGACGAAATTTTCTCTGCACCCGTGCCTCATTAGATTTCCGCGCAATAAAACGCGCAGATGCCTACCAACGAACGCGCTTGACGTGTTCGTTCATTTTCACTGTGAGCTTATAGCGGCCGCGCAAACGGCGGCGCTTGAGTACGGCACGACCATCGGCCGTGGACATGCGTTGTCTGAAACCATGCACGCGCATGCGGCGGCGGATTTTGGGTTGGTATGTTCTTTTTACCATTCGAATACTTCCTTATGTAAAGATGATTGCAATCCCCGTTCAGGGAGTTGACTGTTCATTTAGTGGCGCGAAATTATACCCTAATGATTCCGATTCGGTCAATTTGCATTCGGGCGGTTTTTATTCTCATTCCTATGAAACCAGCCTCAATACCGTTTGCAACAGTACGTTCGCGCCGTTGAGACAATCTTCCCATTGTGTGAATTCGCGCGGCGCGTGGCTGGCTCCATCCACTGAGGGGACAAAGATCATACCGATGGGACATACATCCACCAGCGATTGCGCGTCATGGATCGC
Organism: Anaerolineaceae bacterium; assembly: GCA_009885525.1. Classification (GTDB taxonomy): domain Bacteria; phylum Chloroflexota; class Anaerolineae; order Anaerolineales; family Villigracilaceae; genus Villigracilis. The sequence goes on from VFKN01000056.1 coordinate 27,986, forward strand.
GCCTGAGGCAAGGATTACGCTGGATAAGCCCAAATTAGCGCAAGATTTTTGAAAGGTTTGCTGAATATCCGCGCTCATCAAATTGGGCAGATGTTTGCCAAGCGGCTCGGATAATAATTTTAGCCCGAATTGCTCTGCCTTTTCATTTGCCAATTGCATCAAGACGTTATCCAATCTGGCAAGCTGATCTGCATCGGGCGAGCGGAATTCGAGTAAAAGGTCGGCGCGCGCGGGCACGATATTGGATGCGCCTGGAGCGAAATCGATTTTGCCGACGTTGGCAACGCAATTCGGGAAATCGCGCATCACGGCTTCCCGCGCAGAGAGAATGAATGAGGCGGCTCCCTGCCCGCTATCAAGGCGATCCGCCATCGAGGTGGAACCCGCGTGATCGGCGCGACCGATAAAACTCAGGCGGTACGATCCATAACCGACAATGGCAGAAACGATCCCGATATTTATTTCCGCGCGTTCCAAGCGCTTGCCTTGTTCGATGTGTAATTCGAGATAACCCGCAAGCGATTTTTTTTTACGGTGCGCTGAAAACAGCCCTTCTTCAGTCAATCCTGCGCGCGCCAATGCTTGCAGAAAATTTTCGCGTCCGCTGTATGGCTTTTGCATATCCTCATCACGTAGATGACCAGCCACAGCACTGCTTCCAAACAGGCTTAAGTGCGTACCTTCTTCATCTGTAAAATCGATTGCTTCCAAATTAACTTTGAGATTGATTCCGCTTTCGTTGATGGTTCGCAGCACTTCAAAAGCCGCCATCACGCCCAGCGCGCCGTCGAACCGCCCGCCGTTGGGTACAGAATCGAGGTGAGAGCCGAAGAGCAGCGTGGGTGCGTTTTTATCGCCGCAAAATAAAAACGCGGAATGATTGCCCGCGCCATCCGTACGGAATTCAAATCCCGCATTTTCCACTTCTGCGCGAAACCATTTGCGCGCGGCAAGATGCGCTTCGCTAAATGTCGGGCGGTTCAGGCCGCCATCGCCGGTGGAACCAATGGCTGCCAGTTGCTCAAATGCGGCCATCATCCGCTCGGAATTAACGCGGAGTTTTGAAAACGATTCGTTCATTGTAAAAGTCTCCTATCTCGCAATCAAAAAGCAAAAAAGGAGCCGAGCGGACTCGACTCCTTTTTTATTGGCAATACTTTACGCTTTTTCACGTTTGTAATCGACAAACCTGTAGCCCACGCCGCGCTCGGTGAGAATATATTTCGGGTCGGCAGGGTCTTTCTCCAATTTCTGGCGCAGGTAGTTGATGTACAGGCGGACGTAATGCGGCTCGTCGCGATATTCGTAGCCCCAAACTTTTTGGAGCAGCTGGTCGTGTGAAACCACCCAGCCCGCGTTTTGCACCAAATGGAAAAGCAGACGATATTCCGTCGGGCGCAGTTTAACAAGTTTGCCTTCGAGCCAGATTTCGCGGCGGTCAAAATCTATTTTGAGACGTTTGTCAATTTCGAGCAGACCATGCATGGAACCGCTGATGCCTTCTGTGCGACGCAAGACCGCCTTCACACGACTGACAAGTTCCCGCGTACTGAATGGCTTGATGATGTAATCATCCGCGCCGTGTTCGAGTCCGCGTACGCGGTCATCTTCTTCGCCTTTGGCGGTCAGCATAATAACGGGGACCGTGCTGATCTCGCGGATGGTTTCAAGCACTTCAAAACCATCGAGGTCGGGCATCATCACATCCAGTAGGATGAGATCAGGCGTCACATCCCGCATTTTTTGAATGGCTTGCTTGCCATTAAACGCTTCGCTGACTTGAAACCCATCATGCTCGAGATTCATGCGGATGAAGCGCACCATGCGTTCTTCATCATCCACCACCAGGATTCTGCGGCGCTCAACTGCTTCAGGCATATGACTATTCCCTCACAAAACCGATGACTTTCTCTTCCTCGGTACTTTCCATAATCTCGATAAAACTTATTTTTACAAGGGGCCAGATGACCCTGGTTACATTGCTGTCAATGTAATGCAGATCCTTGCCGTCCTTCATACGCGGGTTCGAGACGATGATGATGTTATCGGTGGGCTTGGGGATTTCTTCTATCTCCCCGGCGATGGAGGCTTCTCCAGCAACGTGCAAAATAACAGTGTAGGCCATATCTAACTCTCTTTCTTTTACTATGCGTTTTTTAGCAGGACTTGGATCTTCAGTTTTCCAAGCGCGACGATATCGCCATGATTGAGCTGTTGCTCCTCGTTGGGCGAAAGGCGTTTTCCGTTAATAAATGAACCGTTGGCAGAGCCTAGGTCCATAAAGATCATGCGGGTGCTATCACGTTTAATGATCGCATGCAGGCGCGAGACGCCGGCAGCGTAAGCCTGATACTGGGAAAGGTCAATATCTGGCATAATAGGCTGGCCTTCGCTGATACGTCCGAGTGTGAATTCATTTTTGACGGAGAGGGGGATCACCTGCCCAGTATCCAATAAGTGCAAACTACCCCATGCGTCCTTACCATCAAAGGGTTGATATTTATCATTCTTGTCAACATCACTACCAACGGCTTTTTTAAATTCAGTGGTTGATATATTTTGAGTTGTAAGGGTGTCCTTACCGGCCAGTTGGGCGCCACACTCGGCGCAGAACATGGATCCATCCATATTGGGGTGTTTGCAATTAGAGCAGAGGATCATATTTTCTTCTCCTTTGGTCCGCTCAGCAAGAGCGCACGGGTGCTGTATTTAATGTTTTTTTGGTTGCCACCGGCGCTCCAGTTTTTCATCTTCTCAAGGTTGTCCGCTTCAAATAGAACCGTTTTGGCTAATGAGTTTTCACCCTGGGAAAGTAAATGGGTCGCAAGGTTGTTAAGACTGCGCGCGGCAGTATCAAAATCACCGTCGTCGACTGCGGTACGCGCACGGTCCTGCATTCGATATAAGGTAAGGCGCGAGAGGGCGCTTAAAATGCGAATGGGCGGCGGCTCGGTGGAGGATTCTTCGAGAACTTCGCGGGTGAGATTCAATCGCACGGGCGGGACCGGGGTCGGATGCGCAGCCATGAGCATTTTCAATGAACCGTTTAATAGCGTGGATAAGTCTGTCTTCAAAGCGGAAGGGTCAACTACAAATTCAAAAATAACATGCAAAGGTGTATCCCGCAAAACCGGGCCCAGTTTCATGGGAGACACAAGATCGATCGTGCCAACATCGGGCTGTAACCTAAATGCATAGTTGATCTTAATACCTTCGATCTCTTTGAATTCAAGGATGACGTCATCAATATAGGTGCTGATTAAGGCGTTGAATTTATCCACGAGCAGGCGTTGAATATCCTTGGGTTTGGCAATATAGGCAGATGAGCCGCCGGTTTTACTGGCAAGCGCGTCAAGAAAAATATCGTTCCATTCATGGCCAATACCCATGCCGCTGATACCGATATTTTGGGCAGCGGCTTCATCAGCAAGTGCCAGACATTGCTGCTCATCTCCGTATGTGTTTCCATCGGTCAACAGGATAATATGGTTTACGCGTAAAGGAGTCAATGCCCGGCGAATTTCGGTGAGCCCGGCTTTTAATCCGTTAAAAATCTCTGTTCCACCTGATGTTTTAATCATCTGGATGTTGTTTTCTTGCTTCTTAAGTTCAAGATTAATTGCAGCGGGAATAATCACTTCGGCGCGGTCACTAAAAGCAACAACGCTCAACACATCTTCGGGGCGCAGGCTGCGTAATAATTGAATTGCAGTCGCCTTGACCATATCCATCTTGTCGCCCTGCATGGATGTGGAACGGTCAAGCACGAGGCAGATATTCAGCGGTGGGGCTGGGATTTTTTTTGTCTCTTCGCGCGCGCTAACATCAAGCAGGGCATAGATCAACTGCGGTTCATTTACTTTTACAAGACTCGGACGGCTGAAAATAATTTCGTGATTTACAACCGAGTCATCTTTAATTACAGGCGGCAGGGTGGCATCGTATAAATTGCGGCGTTTGGGGTTTGCAAGAACTTCGTATGCTTGTTGTATACCAAGGAATAGTTCAGTTTCGCCGGGAGCTTCATTTTTATCCGGGTGCAGACGCTGCGCCAACTCGAAGTAAGCGCGCTTTATATCTTCTTGTGAAGCATCCCGGAAGATACCGAGCATGGCGTAATAGTCCAGCTTGTTAGCGGGCATGTTATCCAATCATTTGCGCAAGGATAACCGTGATGTTATCGGGGCCGCCGGCAATGTTCGCGGCTTCCACCATATTCTGACAGGCGCGCTGTAAGTTGGGCGCATCGGTAATGGCGCGGTGGAGATCCTTTTCGTCAACCACGCCCCACAATCCGTCGCTGCAGATCATTAAGTAACCGGTTTGTGGGAAGGGAACGGTGAAGATATCCGCTTCGAGAGCCTCGCCCTGTCCGAGCGCGCGGATTAAAACATTGCGATGCGGAAAATTCGCGGCTTCATCCTTGCTGAGATGACCCAGTTCCTCGAGCCGCTTGACTAGTGAATGGTCACGGGTGATCGGGTCCATTCTCCCATCGGGGAAAACAGAATAAGCGCGGCTGTCGCCGATATGGGCTATGGTCACTTGCTGGCCCAGAACAAGCGCAGCAGTGACTGTTGTTCCACTGCCAGGTGCTTCGCGCTGCACATATTGGTGTGCCTCACTGATCGAGGTTTCCATCAATTCCTGCAGTGATTCTTGCAAATTCTGGGTTGGCAGGTTGAATAAATAGGAATGAAATTTTTTCATAATATTGCCACCCATGATGCGAACTGCGGCGTTGCTTGCCACTTCGCCGAACTGGTGCCCGCCCATCCCATCTGCGACGATATAGATACCAAAGGGGATGCTCTCGGTGCTGCCAGCCAGTGTTGCAGTAAGCGCAAGCACGCTGTCTTCGTTATGTTCGCGTTGTTTTCCAACAGACTGCCCAACTCCGGCCACGAGCTGTTTCATTTCATATTTCAAGCTTTGGCTATTAATGATATCGTTGATCTGCATATCTGAAAGCGGCGCGGTTGTAGCAACATCAACCGGGGTTGCCTGTTGCACAGGTTCCGGTTTTTTCTCAGTTTTACCAAACAATTTTTTAAAGAAATCAGCCACAGGAGCTCCTTTTACGCAAATAGGGCATAGACGTGATGGTCTGTTGAGCCAAAATAAACAATATCGTCAAAAACGATGGGCGAACCGGTAATGGCACCTTGCGATTCAAACTTCCAACGCAGGCGGCCTGTGCGATATTCAAGACAATACATATTGCCGTCCACAGAGCCGCAGTAAAGCGAATCTTTATAAATAACGGGCGAACTGCTTACTTGGTTTTCAGTGTGAAAACGCCATACTTCCTTGGCGGTATGCGCATCAATACAGTAAATAAAACCATCCACCGAACCAACAAAAATAAAATCATCCGCGAGGGCCGGGGATGAAACCGTGCCTTTACCCAGACGGAATTTCCAAATTGGCCAGCCATTCTTCATATCCAAAGCATAAAGATGGCCATCCAACGAAGCGACATATACAGACTGTCCTTTTGCGACTGGCGAAGAAGTAACAGCGCGTTTCGCCTGGAAACGCCATTTCATTTCACCGCGAAAATCAACAGCAGAAACCATGCCAGATTCATTTCCAAAGTAAATCAGGCTATTTTCTATCAACGGCGTGGAGTGAATCGGCGCGCCTGTTGAATGTTTCCAGATTGCACGCCCCGTATTCACATTGACCGCGTGCATATCGTTATCATCCGAGCCAAAGAAGACATGGCTTTCTGAAATACGCGGCGAGGAATAAATTTTTCCTTCCGTGTAGTATGTCCACACTACTTTGCCTGTGCGCTGGCTGATTGAATGCAAACGCTGGTCTTCGGAGCCAAAAAATATATTACCGTCAAAAACCAGAGGGCGTGTAACGATGCCCCCATCGGATGGATATTTCCATTGGAATTTTCCATCCGCCGCATTTAAGGAGTACAGGTTATTGTCGTAACATCCAATATACACTGAGTCTTGGTTTAATGCGGGCGCTCCACGAATTTCGTCTTCGCACTTAAAAGACCAAAGTGGTTTTACACCGCTGCTTGAAATAGGTAAAGCCGATGTGATCTTGGAGAGCGCGCCCGTCTTACGTGCCACATTCATCAACGCGTCTTTCATTACTGAAGCGCTGGGAAAACGGTCGGAGGGATTGTATTGTAAAGCAGTGTTGACCACGGCTTCAATCTCAATTGAAATATTAGGGTTGATCCGCCGCGCGGGTCGCTCGGCAAAAGAGAAGGGCGGCTCAAGGCGGGGATCGCGGCGCGTCAATGCATGGTGCAGAGTTGCGCCAAACGAGTAGATATCCGCAATGGGCGTAGCCTCACCTCGATATTGCTCGGGCGGAGAATATCCCTCGGTACCAATCATCGTTCCTTTTTGGCCGCTTTGGAAGGTTTTGGCAATGCCGAAATCCACCAACACTACATCCCCATTCTGATTGATCATCACGTTGGATGGTTTCATATCACGAAAAATGATCGGGTCAGGCTTATGCGCGTGCAGATATGCCAGCACATCGCAAAGTTGGATCGCCCAGCTGATGATCTGATCTTCAGGTAGAAAACCATTCGTATCTGCGATAACGGTTTCGAGATCTTTGCCGTGGATAAATTCCAAGACCAGATACGAGCGATCATCCTGAGTGAAGTAATCATAAATGCGCGGAATCGCGGAATGATTAAGCGTGGCGAGTATATTCGCTTCGCGCTCAAAGTTCTCCACGATGTTCTGGCGCACAAGTGGATCTGGCGCGGAGTTGATCATTTCCTTAACCGCCACCAGTTTCACCACATTCGGGAAGTGCAAGTCGCGGGCGCGATAAACAGAACCCATCCCACCTACACCGATTACGTCTTGAATGCTATAACGCTTAACAAGTGTGATGCCAGATTGAATTTGCTGGCGTGGGGTAGAATTACCTTCCGAGTCCATTGGCGAAGTAATATTTCTTGTTTCCAGAGAATTCTCCTACTCGCTCTGATGCGAATACTGAATTATAGTGCGCAGTGATAGGAATTGCAAACCCTTACGGGTTGCAATTTTATATGCAATTTGGCTCTTCGGGAAGTCCACATCTTTTTCAAAAAAGGATTTTACCTCATGTCTGATATACATCCGCTTGCAGGAGTTTATGCAGCCGCTGTTACCCCGCTAACTTCCGCTTCAAAACTTGACCTCGAATCTGTTCCCCTTCTTCTCCGAACGCTTGCAGCGCGCGGATGTCACGGCGCGCTGCTCTTCGGCACGACCGGCGAAGGACCATCCTTCTCTCCAAAAGAACGCGAAACGCTGATGCGTTCCGCGCGCGTGTTTCGTCAACAGTTGCCAAACTTCCGCCTGCTGGTTGGGACTGGCACACCGAGTCTTGCCGAAAGTATCGAATTAACCAAACTCGCATTTGATCTTGGTTACGAAGGCGTTGTTGTCGTGCCCCCATATTATTTCCGCAAAGCGACGGACGAAGGTCTGTTCAACTGGTTCAGTGAACTCATTCGCCAGGCTGTTCCCTCCAAAGGATATTTGCTTGGATATCACATCCCCGGCACCGCGGGAGTTGGCTTTTCATTGGATTTGCTTGCGCGATTAAAAGACGCGTTCCCGACCCAATTCGCGGGCATCAAAGATTCCTCCCACGATGAATCTTTTGCCAGCGCACTCGGTCAGCGCTTCGGAAAGGGTTTGCTGGTGCTCAACGGTACTGATTCACTTTTCCATCATGCGTTGAAAAACCATGCGCAGGGAGCGATCACCGCGCCCGCAAATTTGATCTCCGAAGATTTACGCGAAGTGTGGGATTTGTATCAAGCGGGCAAAAACCCAACCGAAGCACAGGAACGCGTCACGCATTATCGGCACATCCTTGAAAAATATCTACCTTTCCCGCCAATCTTAAAAGCGCTTATGCACCGTTTATATGAAATGCCGCGTTGGGCCGTCAAGCCGCCCTTGGAGGATGTTAGTGAAAATATGCTTGAGCAGGCGCTAAAAGAAATTGAGGCTTAAAAGTAAAAGTGACAGTCATTAAGGTGATTGTCACTTTTTTTATAACTACTTCGACAATGTCAAGTTACCCTGTACAAAAAGCGATAATGTGGCATAAATAGGGGAATGAGACAAAATGCACGCCAAAAGACTGGGGCATCCCGCTTGAAGA
>VFKN01000182.1 GCA_009885525.1 Anaerolineaceae bacterium
TCTTCAAGCGGGATGCCCCAGTCTTTTGGCGTGCATTTTGTCTCATTCCCCTATTTATGCCACATTATCGCTTTTTGTACAGGGTAACTTGACATTGTCGAAGTAGTTAGATATCAAAGAGGTAATATGCCTTCACCAGGAGAAATCAAGCAATCTCGGTTGACTAAGGATTGGGAAGAAATGAAAAAAATCATTAGCCCTGTAATAAATTGGGTTGGACAAGGGATGCCCCCCTACCGGTATGATGTAACGTACCATATCCGAAGTATTATCGGCTTAGATACAAATGGCGCACCAATCTATCGTAATGAACATAGGGTTATTGTAGATATTCCTAGTGGCTACCCATATTCAGGTGAAAGTATTAAGGCAAAGATGGCAAGCGATTGTAGCCCAATATTTCACCCCAATTTCTGGACGGGCGGGCTAATTTGTATTTGGGGCAATGGCAATACAGATTTAGGCCCAAATGAAACTGTTGCTATGGTTTGCACACGAATAGCTCGTTTAATTCAATTCGATCATGACTTAACACAAGCTGAACATAGGGCCAATCCGCAAGCTGCAGATTGGTATACAATAAACAAGGATTCAGGTCTTTTCCCAACTGACAACCAGCTGATACCTTTGCCAGCGGCAATTGACGAAGATGATTTTTTCATAAATTCCTAAGGAGTTAATCTATGTCTAAAAATAATTCTGATGATGATTTTGTTATGGGTGAGATTTTTACCCCTGATATACAACAAGCTTATCTCTACGAAGAATTTTGCCCTGCTAACGAGCCTTTTCAAGTTTATATATCTGAAGATGCACTTAGAGAAATTTATTCCCACAGTTTAAAAGGATATAAGCAGGGGATGGGGGAAATTGCTGGCGCTTTGGTTGGTAACGCTTATCGTGTATTTAATTCTAAAACGAAATATATTGAAGTTAATGCTTCTATTCCTGCTAATGCTCGTTCTGCCCAGACTAATGTCGAGATATCTGAAAAAGAATGGATTAGGATAAGCACGGTGCTTGAGCAAGATCCTCGATATCGACTTAGAAGCTCTACTGTAGGTTGGTATCATTCTCATCCTGGTTTTGGTATATTTATGTCCGGCACTGATGAAAATACCCAATTATCACATTTTAGCTTGGAATGGCAAATTGCAATTGTTATAGATCCAGTTAAACTTGATATTGGTTGTTTTGCTACAGTAAATGTCCACCAACAAGTACCTCTGTATTTAATTCCAAGACAGGGCGATAAGACCGTTATAAAAGCCGTTGACTTTCTACGAAATCTGAAATCAGGAAAACCCCAAGAAATAATAATTCCAGAGAATTTGCTTTATCAGGAAATTCAAAAGTTGAATGGGCAGCTGAGTAAACTGTCTGACAAACAAGATACAGTTATTGGACTAATTAATTCTATCGCAATGAAGGATGACGCCGCTAAAAATAAACAATCGAATGCGGCGGTGTCTACGCAACTTGAAAGTATATATAAAAACGTTGACTTTCAGTTAAGTAAAACGCTGCCTGCGATTGGAGAATTAAGTAGCAAAGTTCAAAATGTCGAAAACGCCTTTGAATCTTTACTGATGGATGTGAAGTCTCCTGAGTCTACTGAAAACAAAAAGATAATTCAACGGATTAAAGATGATTTTGATGCTGTAAAACATAGCCAAAAATCCTTGGAAACTATTCTTTCAACTTTGCAGTCGAAACTTTCACAATACGAAAAAAATATTTCTTTGTCACAAGACTCTTTACTTGATAAAATTAAAGGAAAGATTGAATTTCTACAAAACGAACAGAGGCAAACTTTAGCCTTAATACAAACGGTGCAGACTTTTTTGATTGACACTCAAAACACTGCCAATATGTGGTGGAATGGACTGAAACGAAAACTATACATAGTCGCTATCGCTGTTTTTTTCTTGGCTTTTCTGGGCGGTATTGCTGGTTCGTATGTTTATCAAAATTATTTACATTCCGAAATAACTGTTGCAACCCAAATTCCATTATACCCAATACAGATAACTTCAACCGAATTTGTCGAGCCATCGTCAACGCCTCTGCCTCCATTCCCAACAGCAACTAATATCACAACAAATACGGTTGAGCCCCTGCTTACCCCTTCGGATGGCGAATAAGTGACTCCAGCTTGGCAAAAACTTATTAATAAGATTTCAGGTAAATCAGTAGGCGATGACTTTACCTTAGAACAAATGTATCAAGGGCTACCAGAGGACAGAACGTTGTTTCGCTCGTTTTGTTATGTGTCTGGCGAGAATTTTCAAGTTTATATTCATCAAGATGCTTTGAAGGATGCGTATGAACATGCATTGGTAGGGCTGAAAAATGAAAAAGAAGTTGCGGGGGTATTAATAGGTAAACACCTAATTGACAGGGATCACAATGTTGAATTTATTGAAATTTTAGATGTAGTTCGCGCGCAAATAGGTCAAAGTACTTCAGTGGATGTTAATATTCCTGCTAGTGAATGGGGGCGTATACAAACTCTGGTGGAGCAATCTACAAAGTATACAGGCAGATGGGCAATTGTCGGTTGGTATCATTCACACCCTCGAATGAGATCTTTTATGTCCGCTATCGATAAATCTACTCAACTCAATCATTTTAACCATAATGGACAGGTTGCAATTGTAGTTGGCATAGGAAATGGAATATCTGAAGTTAAGTGCTTTGATCATTTCAGCGATGAAGTGAGTTTATATTTTTATCCTCAAGAAGAGGATAAAAGATTGATAAAGGCGAATTTAGAGTTTTCGCGAAACTCCAAATCCAGTTTAGTTTCTCCGAAAGCGGTTACGTCTATTCAGGGTAATATTTCAACGCTAGATATGGTTTTTGATTATATTTTTCGGAACTATGAGCAAGAAAGTTATTATAAGTTAGTGGATTTTGACAAGCCTGAAGGGCACATACAAGGATATGACAGATTGTATCCAGAATTAAGGATTGTTATAGAATATTATACGGGACTTAAAGGAAAAGATTTTATTGTGCTTAAGTCATTTAAGAATGACTTCATGTTTTTTGCGGTCAATGTTGTTGAACTGGATACAGAGATGTTGATTGAAGTTATTGAGATTATACATTCTTCAATTTCTGAATATGCTAGAAACTATGGCGTCTTGTTTAGTAAAACATATAAAAACATCTTAAATGAGTTTGATGCCATGATTAACCAACTCGAAAAATAAGTTTTCGTCCTCCTTTCGTGGAAATCCTACGGACTCTGTCACCCCGCCAAAGTACAGCGGGGCAGGCGGAGTCACGGACGGGAACGGAGGGGAA
>VFKN01000113.1 GCA_009885525.1 Anaerolineaceae bacterium
ACTTCAACTGGCCGCCTTCCTGACCGACGAAGCGGACAGTGAAAGGATAAACTTGCGCGCCTTCAATACCGGCAGCAAGATCAGAGGTGACCTGAACTTTGGGGCTATAAGGAGCATAGTTCTTGCCATCAATCAAGAAGACTTGCAGGGAATCCTGTAAGCTAAGTTCCATGGCTTTTGCGAACATTTCGCGGCGCTGATCAAGGGTGGTAAATGCGCCATTGCTAAGATCATCACCGACTTTCTGGAATTCAGGATCGGCAGTATTGCCAAGGAAGACTGGCATACCTTGAACGCTGCTGTTCAAATACATTTGCTGGAACATGTCCTTTTCATCACGGCTGATGACAGTGGAACTCCAGGCTGCGGTGTAAGCGGACCATAAACAGTCAACGGGCTCGCTATCAATCCAGAGCGGGGCAGCTTCAGATGACTTCTTATATTGGCGGTCGACAGTTAAGCCGACGGTTTCAAGCTGGCTGGCAATGTAATCGCCAATCGGCTTGCGGGTGCCATCGCTATCAGTACGGATGAGGAGGATTATGTTGACAGGCTTGTCGTTGAACATCCATTTGCCGTCTGCGCCGAGGGTTGCGCCCAGGGTGGTCATCTCATCGGAGATAACTTGCTTGGCTTTCTCGGGATTATAGGCATACTTCGCTTCAAGTGCGCGGGCAACATCGGCCAATTCAGCATAGTCCGGTCCATTGGTTTGGATCGTAAAGAACTTCGCCAAACCACCGCCGGCGTAAACTTCCTGGTTAATGTAATTGCGGTCATATAACCAGTTGGTGGCTTCGCGGATTTTGCGATCGGCGAATGGATTTAAGACAGTTGTGTCTTTGCAGACACCGGGGTTGTAGAGCATGTCATAATACAAGCCATTGGAGGCGCCATAGCTCAAGCCGGCATCTTTAATGGTCGGGAAGTCAGCGGATGAAAGTCCACCTGCGTAAACATCGATCGCGCCGGCAGTGAGCTGTGTTACCGCAGACTCGCTGCTAACAACGGAGAACACGATTTCATCCAGCCAGCCGCCCTTACGGGTTACTGGTGCTTCGGTGGGCGCGGCGGTCGGCGCCTCGGTAGCGGCAGGCGCTTGTGTAGCAGCAACTTCAGTAGCGGGTGCTTGTGTGGCGGGAGTGCTGCCACCGCAAGCGGAAAGGATCATGCTGGCGATGACCAACAGACCCAAAACGAACATAAAACGGTTTCGTATCATTTTTTCTCCTCCAGAGAAATTTATAGGTAGGATTTCAATATGTGACAACTTTGTTATTAATAGATTTAATCGTTATTGTTTGCGATCACCTCCTTATTGCTTACACGCGATGATGTGTTTACCATGTATCGTATTATTAAATACCCTGACACATTGACCCCTGTCAAGTTCTTCCCGATTTTGAGATCAGCATGCATATAGTGTTTAATCCAAATATTGTTGAGTATTTTCGGGAAATTGAATTGATTTTCAAATCCTTGAGTATTTAATAATTGAAACCATTATACCTAATTACTTAATGACGTCAACGTGATAATTGTAATCTTTTGTGTAATTATGATTTTGGTGCGCAATAAGCAGGATTCAGAACAAAGGCGCGAAAAACGCTGTTCAAAGCGAAAGAAACATGGATGGATTCCAGTAGCGCGACATTTATGTCGCAAAGCCTTGCCAAGCGACATAAATGTCGCGCTACAAATTCTTGTTCCTTAGTAGTGTAGCGACAACTGATCTACATTATTTGGATTTTAAGACCAGGTGCCCTTCACTATCATTTACTATGGATGCCTGCTCCCACCACATTGGGTAATATTTTATATCCGTCCATAACTTTGACATATCGTCATAATGTTTGTTATAAGCATGACCGGATTGTCCTGTGGTGTGAACGGTCAGTGAATTGTTCAAAGCGCTCATATCCACGATCTGGCGCATGGAGGGCAGCCAGTTGGTTTCGTAGCCATCGATCACAGACCAGCCGGTTGCGTTGACGATGGCTTTGCCGCCGCCGACAGGGAATGGCCCGCGGTTGAAAAGATCCTCGATGAGAAAAACGCCCGACTTACCCAGCGTTGAATTGCGGAAGGTGGCGGCGTGCATGTCGCCCCATTTCCATTTGGACATGTCCTTGCCGTACAATCCTTGAAGTTCGGCAACCCCATCCGCAAAAGATTTCTTTATTATGTCATTCATGGTTTCGGTGATGTCGGTTGTAGTTTTGTCGTCCCAGAATGGATCGTTTGGATTTTTCATCATATTGCGCATGACCAAATTCCAGCGCGAACCGCCTTCAGGATAATAGCGTTCGGGCACATCATCGTTGAAGGTGTTTTTCAGGAAGTTCCGCCAGAATGCGTTGAAGACCGCCGCCGAGGTGGAATCTGCGCGGGCTTGAAAATCCCAGCCCTTTAGCGTATCAAGCGCGGGGGTAAGTTCAGAGGCGGGTTTTAAATCCAAAAGCAGCGGGGCAAAAGTTGCGGCGTTTTCATCATAAGCATCGCCGTGCATTTTTTGGATGTAGGCAATGTCAATTTTTCCCGGCGCTTTGGTGATCAGGTCAACGATGCGACCCGAGCGTGAGCCAAAATCGCTCCAATCATTTGTGATGAAATATGGATAATCGCGCGGCGCGACTCTATTGTTGGCTGTGACAATATAGCCTTCGGCAGGGTTGAAGGTGTACGGCAATTCTTCGAATGGAATAAATCCCGTCCACGCATATTCATCCGTCCAGCCGGGCACTGGAACGCTGCCATCGCCTTTGGCGCGGATGGGAATATTGCCGGGCATTTGATAACCGATATTTCCGTCAACATCCGCGTAGAGTAAATTTTGCGCGGGCACATGAAATTCACTCGCGGCTTGACGGAACTCTTCCCAGTTTTGTGCTCTATCGAATCCCCAAATCGCTTCGAACGGCGTGGATGGAGTCAGCGCGGTCCACGCGAGCGCGATGACATATTGTGGAGGAAGATCAACGCCCGCGCGATCTTTGAAGGCTTTAAACTCCTTGTCCTTTGGATCGCCTTGATCTTTGAGCGGGCCATAAGTATCGGAGATGACCGGACCATGCCGCGTGCTGCGCACCGTGAGGTTGACCGCTTCGCCGCCGACCACCTGTATCTTTTCCTCGCGGATTGCGAAGTCCACCCATTTTCCGTTGACTTCATATTGATTCGGATTTTCGGGATTCACTTTTTCAATATATAGATCCATCACGTCAGGACTGACGTTGGTGACGCCCCACGCGATTTTTGCATTATGCCCAATGACCACACCCGGCACGCCCGCGAAAGAAAAGCCGGCTACTTCATAAGAACAATCGCTGTTGACGGGCATACAATGCATAGCCACTTGATACCAAATGGAAGGCATTTGAATTCCAAGGTGCGGATCGTTCGCAAGCAAAGGCATGCCCGTATTGGTCAGTTTGCCGGAAACCGCCCACGAGTTTGATCCGATGCCGTCGCTCCAGGGTCCGAGTGAATCATTCAACAAAGATGTGTTGTATGTAAGATTATCAAGCGGGACATTTGCATAGTCCAAGAGTTGCAGGTCTGAGGCAACGTTTGGCGTTTGACCCAAAATTCCAATGGTATTGACGATTACAGGACGATCATCGGGATAGGCAGGAAAAAGTTGCCCAACTTGTGCAGGTGTGAGAGTCTTGAGTAAAACTGCGCGTTCGATTTCTTCGCCCAGGTTGCCGCGCAAATCCCATGCCATGGCTTTGCCCCATGTCAACGAATGAACGGGTAACCATTCTTCGATCTGATAATCGGGGCTGAGCAACTTAAGCACCGCGTATTCGAGACTCAACGCTGTGCCTTTATGATCTTTGAGATAGGCATTCACGCCGGCGGCATAGGCTTCCAAAATGGCTGTTGATTCAGGGCTGAGTTGTTCCAACTCCGCTTCGGCGGTTTGACGCCAGCCAAGCGTGCGCAGAAACGAATCCGTTTCTACCTGTCCTTTGCCGAACATTTTGGAGAGTTCGCCGGAACCTGTGTGCCGCCAAAAATCCATTTGCCAGAAACGATCCTGTGCGTGGACGTAACCTTGCGTGAAAAATAAATCATGCGTGGTGGCTGCGTAGATATGCGGGATACCCATCTTGTCGCGGTAGACGTCCACTTTGCCATCCAAACCGCTGACATTGATTTCCCCGTCTATTTGCGGGAAAGATTGCTGTGCCACGGTGTTGGGCAGGTAACTCTTGAAATAATAGAATCCGCCCGCGCCCGCGACCAGCGCGAGAATCAAAACGCCAATCAAAATTCTTCCAACGATCTTGCTGAATTTTTTCATTATTCTATAATCCTTTCATCCCTTCGGGATTGTTCTTTTTTATAACAGTATAAATCCGCAAGTATTTTATTTCTTTGAGATTTTTATTCATCCTTCATCCTTCCTCATTCATCCTTATTTTATTGCTCCCGTCAAACGCGGATACCAATACCATAAAATATCTGCGGCGGGTTTGCTGTGAATGGATGCGGATTTATCCTGCAACGCGGCCGGCGGATAATATCCGCGGCTGACGAAACCGGAAATCCACGCGCGCGCGTTGACAGCGGTGAGGATGGCTTCGTAAATATCCGCTTGCGTTTGCAGGTTTACGCTGACCGAATTCATATCGGGGTTGGGTCTGTTCAACGCCGTCCAATCAACGCATTTGCCTGTGCCGTCGGGCAGACATCCACTGGCAGCGCCTGCCACAGATGGGTATGCAATTGCAAGGACGAGCGGTTTCTTTACGAGGGATGTAAGCGGCGCGATTTCATTATCTAATAATCGTCCGGCTTCGTTAGCGTAATCCGTTTTGGTTGCGCTTGGATTTGTCGAAAGTGTGGCAGACCATAAGAGATAAATGCCATCTACGTCTTGAAGAAAATTCAACGGCGCTTCAAGCGATGCTTTGGTATATGGCAACGCCCACAAGACCTGACCTTTAAAATGCTGGCGCACATCCGCGATGATGGACTTCCACTGCGCTTCCACATCAGCGGGCGGGTTGGATGGGCTGCCATCCGGAAGTTTTCCATTGAGCAATGCGGGCGCAAGCCAATCGCCGCCGAGGATGAGAGTCTGCGCGCCGGTTTGAGATGCGAGGTCGGCGTAGTTGGTCGCGAAGGCGCGATAGCGCGTGAACCATGCCTGCCACCATTGCGCGTCACGCGGGGCGTTCATCCAAAATTCTGCGCTGGACGCTCCGCGTATATTGGTGGATGAAGGAGTCACGGGAAAATTGGGAGCGGGAAATAATGCGACGTTGAGTCCCAATGTGCGCGCTTGAGAAATCATGATCGCGGAATCAATCCACAACGGATCCTGACCCGGGAAGGGCGCAAATCTCACTGGCGAAATTTTTGTGTACGTCCACGTGGGTGTGAGGATGACCATGTTCGCGCCGAGGGCTTGTGTGTTGGCGAGGGCTTGCGGCGCATAATATGACCAGTTGGGACGAAATGTAGATTGGAATTCGATGCCCGCGATAAAACCGCCCGCGCGCGGTGTGATGTTCGCACCGACCAGCGCAATCGGCTCCGGATTTTCAAACCACTTCCATGTATTGACCGTATCTTTTAAATCCTGACCCGTGAAGCTGGTGATGACTCTCCGCCCGGTTGGTGCCGCGCCGATGGTGTCCCCATCGTCTGCGCTGCCGCATTGACCGTTGCGGCAATAACGGTAACTGAACGAGCCAAGCATATTAAGCGGACCGTAAAGTTTATATGCCCACTGATTGTTGCCAAGCGGCCACATGGGAAGCGGTTCCATCCAGCCAAAGGCGTTGAATTGAATGTAGATAATATCGCCCGGCGGCGTGACCGATGGAATGCTGACTTCAAATAGGATCGGCGCGGAATCTCCGGCAGCCCATGTTGCGACCGCGTCTTGCAGAATTACGTCCTGTGCTGGCACGACGAAGTCACGCAAAACCCATTGACCGTTGCCATCGTGCTCGGCATTCCAGAAACCATCGCCCAGTGTGTATTTATATTGAATGTTCGCGCCGACCGGCAGCGCCTGCGTGACCGCGTAACGTCCATCAGATTGCAGGCTCATAATAGGCATACGGTCGGCGACCGTGCTGACTCCGCCTTGCAGGTCTGCGAATGTATTACCAAGTTGTAAAATATTTCCGGCAATGCGGACGGGCACGCCGGGTACGGTTGTGTCGGGGATCGCAACCAAAAAGGTGACGTTCACCAATTGGGCGGGCTTTACGCGCAGATCAACGATGGTGGAATTATTTTCCGCGACCACCGCGCCTTGTTGAAAAGGCTGATATAAACCGTCGAGGCTGTAAACCAATAAATTTTGTGTGCCGGTCGGAAGATTGGAAATTTCAAACCTGCCCCCGGAATCGGTGATGGATTGCGCTCCGCCTGCGGCGACCAGTATATTGGGCAAAGGCGAGCCGGTATCCATATTAAGCACCTGACCGAGAATCGTCCCGGTTGGGCGCGTATATGTTTTATCTCCCCAATCCGCGATAATATCCTGTATCTCGCCTGGCCCCGCGACAAAATCCATGCGGTAGCGGATTTCCGCGCCCGAGTTTGAATCTTCCAAAACTTGCGAAGCGCCGCGCTTTACATAGCGATACTTGACAACAGAGTTATAAGGAAGCGGAAGGGTCACGGTATAAGTCAACGAGTCGCGCACGTTCATTGGGTATTGTGCGGCGTTCATTGAAAGCCCGGTCACTTCATCCATGATGGCGATTGCAAGGGTTTCATTTGGCTGAAGCGGTTCAGGTAATATTGCTGTAAATGTTGTCTGTGCCACGGGCTGCGGTGTTGGCGGTGTGACAAGGCCCGGAACTACGGTAGGGCTATTCCCCGCTGGATTTTGAAATAGCGAAAATGTACATGCCTGTCCGGTTAGGATAAGCACAATCGCCGCAGTGATGACGCGGCGAAATAGAAATGATTGCTTGTTCATTCTTTCTCCTCGGATAAAAAAAAACGCTTCGCGGAACGGTTAGTCGGTTTCTGCTTCTTCAGATTTTTTCTGCGCTTCGGCCTGATTCCGCTTTCGTCCGGCGTGGGCGATATAGCTAAGGCCAATACTGATGAAGTACAAAACAATCATGGGAGCCATCACCAGCCCCTGGTTGACCGGGTCAACGGTGGGCGTAATCACAGCCGCGACAATGGTGATGATGACGATGGCAATTCTCCACTGCTGGGCAAGGACTTTCGGCTGGATGAGTCCAATTGAGGTGAAGAGGTAAATGACAAGCGGGTATTCAAAAAAAAGTCCGATCCAAAACATTAAACTTGTAACGAGTGAGAAATATGAGTCTGGGCGCGGATTGGTTTTCATGCCCAGAAAATCCACCAGGAAGGGAATCGCGGAAGGCAGCATAAAGTAAAACGTGAATGCCGCTCCGCCTAAAAAGAAAATCAGGGTCAGCGGAATTCCCAACAAGCCGATCTTGCGTTCACGCGGATGAAGCCCCGGCGCGGCGAACAGCCACATCTCAAATGCGATATAAGGAACTGCCAGCGCAATTCCTAGAAATAACGCCACGCGCATAAATACGCCGACGTTTTCGGTCATATCTACGGCGGTTAATTTTTCTATCCCGCCGATGGGCTGCGCAAGGATTTGCATGGCTTGCTGCGTGAAGAAAAAGGAAGCGCAAACTGTCAGGACGAGCGCCAGCAATGCGCGCAAAATATGCATGCGCAACGCCTCGATTTGATCCCACATCATCTGGCGCGTGTCCTGATCTGAAACCAGGTCAACGAACACTTCTGAAAGCGGACGTTCATCCGGCTCGGTGTTCAGGAATTTATTGAAGCGCTGGATCGCGCGAAATGGAAATGCAATGATGTTAAAAATTAAACGGAATGGAAACGAAACGATCTTCCATAAGCGATCAAAAAATTTAGGGAAGCGGCGATACAACGCCCGAAACGGAATGGCGATAATGTTGAAGATCAAAATGAATGGAGAGGTGAGCACCCGCCACAAACCCGCAAAAAATTTACGCATCTTTTTCAGGGTCGCTTTCGGTTTCTTCTGATTCCGGAACAGGTGTTGAATTTACATTCTTGGTGGGCGCTGTTGAAACAGATTGGCTGTTTGCAGGTGTGGAATAATTTCTATTAAGACCATTGAACGGAGCAGCGCCCAGGTCCTTTCCGATTTTATTGATCTGCTCCAACTCTTCATTTGCTTCGCGCATTAATTTGTTTGGCAAGGTGCGCAACTCGCGCGAAGTCTGCTGGAACATTCTCCAGCCGTCGGATGTGACAATGTTCCGCATCCACTTGCCGATGGTTTTACCCGCCTTTTGCATATCTTTCGGCCCCATTACGATGATGGCAATAACGAAAATAAAGATCAATTCGGGCATGCCGATGCCGAGGATTTCCATGGTTTAAGATTCCAAATGCGCTTTTTCTTCGCGCGTGATTCTATTTTTAATGATCTGGTGGATTTCGCTTTCGTGATCCACCAGCGTACCGAGTACGCCGTTAATGAAGCGCGGCGCGGAATCCGAGCCAAATAACTTTGCCAATTCCACTGCTTCATTGATCGCCACTTTCACCGGTGTTTCGCGGGATACAGCAAACTCCCAAAATGCGATGCGTAGAATATTCCGATCGATGGTTGCGATCTGTTCGAGCGGCCATTCGGGGGCGTATTTCGCGATCAGTTGATCGAGGTCTTGCGTAAGCGGCAGCACGCCAAAGATGATCTGCCTTGCGAATTCGGCAAGTTCATCGGAGAGCGGCGTTTCAGATTCCTCCAACCGTATTTTAAATATTTCGGCGGCAGGGTGGTTCGCCAGGTCGGTTTCGTAAAGTACTTGCAGAGCGATGGATCGCGCTCTGGTGCGGGGTTTCATCTATTGAGCCTCGTTATCCTTGTAATCAATATCTTCGATATGGATGTTCACCTGACCGACATCCATCCCCACCATTTCCTGAATTGCGCGCGTGACATTCATCTGTACGTTGCGGCTGACTTCGCGGATATTCATATTCTCCTGGAGAACAAGATGCAGATTCGCGTAGACAGTATTGTCTTCCGTTTGGATGCGGACGCCGTCGTTTGCGCCGCGTTTGAAGAAGCGATTCACGCCGCCTGAAACGGGCGCGAGCCTGCTCACACCGGGCACTTCCAGCGCAGCAAGACGCGCGATGGTCGTGAGTACATCCGGTGAAACTGTTGTTTTGCCTTGAGTATTTTCCATGTTTTCTCCTTTTACATCATCGCCATGCCGCCGTCCACGCCGAGAACCTGACCGGTAATATATGCAGCCTCGTCCGAGGCAAGAAAGGCAGCGGCATAAGCGATCTCTTCGGGCTTGCCTTTGCGCGCAAGCGGCACCATTGTTTTGATGATATTGTCCATCGTTTCAGTGGGGATGCCTTCGAGGATTTCGGTATCTACAAACCCCGGTGCGAGTGCGTTGACTGTGATATTACGCGCCGCAACTTCACGCGCAAGTGCTTTCGTGAACCCGATCTGTCCGGCTTTTGAAGCGGAATAATTCGTCTGCCCGCCATTTCCCATTTGCCCCGCGACCGATGCCATGTTGATAATTCTTCCGGTGCGTTTGCGCATCATATGTTTGACGGCGGATTTCGAGCAATTGAATGTGCTCTTCAAATTCGTGTTGATCACCGCATCCCAATCGGCTTCGGGCATCATCATAATAAGTTGATCGCGTGTAATGCCGGCGTTGTTGACGAGAATACTCAAATCGCCGAATGTTTCAATTGCAAATTTCACCAATGCTTCCGCCTGTTTGATATCAGATACATCGGCTTGATATGCGGCGGCTTTCCCGCCCGCTTCCTTGATTTTTTTAACCACTTCTTCAGCTGCTTCGGGCGATTTGTTGTAGTTGACCACAACTGCCGCGCCGCGCGCTGCAAATTCCAATGCGATGGCGCGCCCAATTCCACGTGAGCCGCCGGTGACAAGCGCTACTTTATTTTCTAAAGATAAATTGGACATCAATAAACTCCTATGTTGAAATTATACATCATGTGGAATAACCCAATGTCCTCTTTTTAGACACGATAATTCGCCCTCATCCCCAGCCCTTCCCCCAAAGGGGGAAGGGAGAGTTAAGCCCCTCTCCCTCCGGGAGAGGGCTAGGGTGAGGGCGAGGGCGTTATTTATTTGCACGTAACCCAAATGCCAAACCCGCGCCGCCGCCCAGGGAGAGGATCGCTGCCCCTAAAAAGGCGTCTTCCCAGAAGCGCATGGGGAACAAGCGGATGAGGGTGTCTGAATAATAGAAGAGCCAGGAATCTCCCTCGAAGAAGATTTTGTGAAACAGGATAAAAAATTGATCAAAGATATCGGGGTTGACCAGAATGCCCGCGCCGACGATCAGCGCTAATGCAGCCGCGAGATAGATCATCCACCAGCCGCCGCGCCGCAAGCCGTTGAGATATTCGGGCATCCATTTTTGACGCCATGCGAGAATTGCGCCGGCGATCAACACCACGAGCGAGATATACCAGGCGCGCAATGCGCCCTGCACCACTTTCTTCACGTCCGCCATGTGACTGAGTTCGCGCCCGTTGTAGATCGGCTGTCCATCGTCAAATTGCAGATCGGCGAGATAGGAAATATCCGCGCCGTTGATGAGATAAGTGACCGAAGGTTTCGCCCAGCGCAGACGGTCCTGTTGAGTGAAGCCATATTCATCAACAGGGAAATAAGACATCTTGTATTCGACGGTGTAATAAATTGGCGAAAGCAAAATACGCAGCGCCGTTCCAAGCAATGCCAGCGGAATGAGCAGCGAGATAAGGAAGGAAAGAATAGTTGTAAAGTTTGGTTTCATGTTTTTCTCTCTATGTCACTGCGAGGAACGTTTTTCCCCGAAGCAGTCTCCTTGCACAGGAGATTGCTTCGGCGCTAAGAACAAGAGCGCGCCTCGCAATGACAAGGAATTTTTTTATTGCAAATACTGCAACCCGCCTTGCAGGACAAACTTGACCGTCATGTTATTGACGATCCATTCAATGGGCGCAAGGTCATCGGTGAAGACAGTCGTGGTGGTGTATCCATCTTTGAAGTTTGAATACGTGGATGCCATTGTCGCGATCAACAGCGGATGGATGGTTTTATCCTGCGAGAGTGCAATTAAATTCGCGGTGAAGTTTTCGCGCGTGGTGGGCTGCATCGTGGCGAAGATCATCGTGTTCAATGTGCCGGGAATATCCATAATGTGAATGGATGCGAATTGAGTCGCCATCGTAGTCGCGAGTCCGTCTATGAGGCGGCGGTCACCGGGGACAGAACCAACATTGATGGTCAGGACTCCCTGCGCGGTCAGGTGATTCGCGACGATCTCGAAGAATTCGCGCGTGGTCATGTGCGGCGGAATATACGGCGGGCGGTAGGCATCCACGGCGATGATGTCATATTTTTCTTTGCTGCGATTAAGATTCAAACGCCCATCGCCGATGTGAACATTGAGGTTGGGTAAATTCAAGCCGAAATATTTTTGTCCCACCTCGACAATTTTTTCATCGAGTTCAAATCCGTCAATCGGGATCGCGCCATAAATGGCGCTGGCTTGCCGCGCGGCTGTGCCGGCGGCGAGACCGATGATGGCCATGCGTTTTACATCCTGCGGTTTGCGGTTCGCGTAAAAATAGGGACCCACAGAAAACTGATCCCACGGTCCGCCGTATTGCAAAGTGTTGGGATTGTAAATGGAGTGAATGCCTTCGCCGTCGTTCAAGCGCAAAAGTGTGTAGCCGTCTTTTTCCTGCACCTGAATATAGTTATACGCGGATTCGGTTTCATAGACCTGCCCCTTGCTATTTTTGAGCGACTGCCCCGCGGAGAGATAAGCGATGATGACAAGCACGATCGGCATCCAGAGCAGTTTGCGCATTTCGCGTTGACTTGAAAAACGCGCCAAACCAATTAGGGCGACGACCAGCAAAATCATACCGAAGACTAAAAATGTAAGATTTGTTCCGATGATTGGAATGGTGACAAGTGACGGCAGAAATGTCCCGATGAATGATCCTTGCGTAGAGATGGAATAGATCTGCCCCGATATTTGCCCCGCTTTGGATGTGTCGTCCACTGATAAGCGAATCGCGAACGGAGAGACCATCCCAAGCAGCGTGATCGGCACGCTGAAGAAGATCAACACCAAAATGAAGGAGCCCGCCATGAGCCCGACATTTAATATTTCAAATGCGCTGGCTGCATATTTAAGAACGGGACTGGCGATGTAAGGCACGAGCGCGATGGTGAACGCGCCCCATGCGAGGATGCGATACAGCGCGCCCGCGCTTGGATCGCGGTCAGCCCATTTTCCGCCGAGGGTGTATCCAACGGAAAGGTAGATCAAGATCAGCCCGATGATACTTGCCCAAACGAGATTGCTATCGCCGAAGCTTCTGCCGATTAGGCGCGAGGCGGCGAGTTCTGCGACAAGCGTGGTCATGCCGGAGACGAAGACGGTAAATAGAAGGTAGCGTTTCATTATTGTTCCATGGAATTAAGATGGGGCGGATTATACCCGCAGGTCAGCAGAGTACTACTCTTCTATATCTTCATCGTCCACAATGATCGGCGGCGCGGTGCCGAGATCGTAAGCCCAAACACCTTTTTCATTCATCAGTTCGGCGACTTCGTAAGGTGTCAGCAGAAATTCAAACTTTTGCTCTTCCATAAATTGCAGAATCAATTTGTGCGATGGTTTTTCCGTCTTGAAGCTTTTCTGAACATGGTTAAGGAAAAATTTTGCGCTTTCCTTTGAGATTTGAAATTGCGAGGCTATTTTTTCGAAGGGTTTGATCTTGTCCATGGCGTTATTGTACCCGATACGCATGGAGTAAAATCAATGCAGAGGAGTATAAATAAATGCACATTCCAAAACTTTATCGTGAAGAAGATCGTGAAATAATTTTAGGATTTCTCAAACAAAATAATTTTCCCGCCATCGTTACTTATGATGGCGAACGTCCCGTTGCAACCCATATGCCTGTGGAAGTAGTCGAAGACGAACATGGCGGGCTGACCATCTACAGTCACATGTCGCGGGCAAATCCGCAGTGGAAGACTTTTGGTGCGCAGGAAGCGCTGCTCATTTTTCAGGGCGCGCACACATACATCTCACCGCGCTGGTATGACCACGTCAACGTGCCGACCTGGAATTACATGATGGTGCATATATATGGAAAGGTGCGTGAAATAGAGGGAGAGGCGCTGTATTCCTTGCTCAGCCGTTTGGTGCAGAATCACGAAGCGGATACTTCTTATCGGCTCGAAGGTCTGCCGCAGGATTTTGTGCAAAAGGAAATGAAAGGCGTGTTCGGCTTTGCGGTGGATGTCACGCGCGTGGACGCGGGCTATAAACTCAGCCAGAACCGAAACGACCAGGACCACGAAAATATCATCCACGAGTTGAACGAGCGCGTGGATGATAATTCGAAGCAGGTTGCAAACTCCATGCAGGCACGCAGAAAATCCGCAGCAGATTAACTACGGTACGAGCGTTGCCCCAGCCGCAGCGGGATCAAAACCGGCAGGCCATTTTGTGGCGCTGTTATATTTTGCGCCGGCCAACTTTGTTTTCAACATATTCGCACTAGTCAGATCTGCGTTTGTCAGATCAGCATTGGATAAATCGGCAAATCTCAGATCGGCTTTGATTAGAGTAGTGCTGTGTAGATTCGTGCCGACTAGCAATACCCTTGAGAAATTGACCCTGCTCAGATCTAGTTTTTGCAGCCAGTCGCCCCCGCTTAGATCGGGTATGATATCTTTATTGTCCCGTCTCCAGGCGTTCCAGGATTTGACGCCTTTCATTAACCGGACTAGATATTTATTGCGATTGGAGGATGGTGCGGCTGTGCCGTTTGCTTGAGCGGCAGCCTCAACGGGTGCGGAGGTTGGGTTTGCAGCGCTGCTGGTCATTACCGGCGTGGAGGGTTGAGCGGGCGCGGCTTGCCCGCATGCTGTCACAAGCAAAGCGACAGCTGTTATATGGAATAAAATTATTTTTATTGTTTTTTTCATTTTCATTTTCCTATACAAAAAATTTCTTTACTTTTCACCTTATGCAGTTTTACTAAAAGTGGATGTCATTGCGAGCCGCGCTCTTGGTTTTGCGGCGAAGCAATCCCGGACAGGCAAGAGCGGATTGCTCACCTGCACTGCATCCGCAGCGCGGTGCAAGTGTCGGACAAAGAACAACATCCTCGCAACACTTGCGCCGCACGCCAGTGCAGGTGTGACATATCATTTTGCGTAAGGTGGCTTACTTTTTTCTGTGACTTGCCTTGACACCACCCGCCAGACAGGTGGGTGACTGGTGGAACAAAACTTCCTGTAAATTCGTTAAATCCATGCGCGGCAAAATACCGCGCTTGACAGCTTTCCCGACAAGGGGCATACTCGTTTTTGGAGGCAGGTATGACGAACAATAAAAACCTTTTTCTGGCATTGGGCATTTTGGCGGCTATCGTCCTCGTGCTCGTAATCGCGATCAGCGTGTTTAATAATAACACGCTGCCTTCCATCGCAGCGCAGCCGACAGGCCCGCATGTCGTGGAGCAAAACCCGGTTGCGGGACAACGACTGGGACTCTCAGCCCCGATTCAAATCATCTTCGACCGCGATATGGATCCTTCCACCACTGAATCCTTCTCGCTGCTTGTCAACGCTGAAGTTGTTCCCGGTAAAGGAGTCTGGTCGAACCCTCGAACTTTCACCTTCACCCCCGATGCGCCCTTGCAGCCCGGCACGGTTTACACCGCCACGTTTACCACGCAAGCACGCGCAAAGGATGGAACTTCCCTCGCGGAAAATGCTGCGCTTGAATTCAAGACCATTGAAGGCTTATCTGTCGGGCAGGTTTTTCCCGCAGAAAAAACAGCGGATGTGGATCTTGGCTCCAGCATTACGGTCATCTTTAATCATCCGGTTGTGCCGCTCACAATTGTCGAAGAGCAAAGCAAACTTCCGCAGCCGTTGAAGTTCAAGCCTGAACTCAAAGGAAAAGGGGAATGGGTAAACTCGTCGGTGTATGTCTTTGAGCCGCAGAAAGATTTGTTGAGCGGAACCAACTACGTGGTCAGCGTGGATGCGGGAATCACTGACACGCTGGGCAATTCGTTGAAGGATTCTTTCAGCTGGCAGTTCAACACTCGCAGTCCGCTCATCGCAAATTTTGCATTGAAAGGCGGGGCGCAGAATCCGACCGAGGAAGTCAAGGATGTGCCGCTCGATCAGGTGTTCATTGTAACTTTCCAACAGGTGATGAACCCGCAAAGTGTGGAAGGTTCGACAAGTATTGTCAACCGCGAAACACGCGAACGTTTTCCGGTGACATTTTCATGGAATGCCGATTTTACCGAAGTGACCATTACGCCTGATGGCAAATTTAATCTGGGCGGTTATTATGAATTGTTAATGGCCAGGGACACGCAAGCCGTGGATGGCGGAAATCTCAAGGAAGGTTTAGATATACAATTTACCACCGTGCCTTTGCCCGCTGTGGTTGATGTATCTCCCCCGGCCTATTCAAAATATACTGCTTATAACCCGAACATTGCGATCGTCTTTGCCTCGCAAATGGACTTTGAAAGTATGAAGGGTAAGGTGCAAATTTCACCCGCGTTGAAAAGTGAAGACAACTGGTTCTACAGCGAATATGACAACACCCTATATATCAACGGGCTTGAGGCTGGCACAGATTATGTTGTGCGTATCTTGCGCGGCATGAAAGACGTGTACGGAAATACGATCGAGGGTGAAATGTCGTATACATTCTCGAACGGAGATTATCACTCGTACGCGCAGCTGATTATGCCGTGGACTCCGCTGATCTATCGCGCGCAGGGAATTCAGGACGTTTATTTTGAACATGTCAATGTGAATGAGGCAACGGTTTCGGTATACCCCATCACGCTCGAAGAGTTTGAAAAATTATCGAACGGCGATGTGCCCGCCAATGAATTCAACCCGAAAGTGACGGCTGTGCGTCAATGGAAAATTTTGGGGGGCGAAAAAAATGTAATACAGTCTGAGCGTTTCCTGTTGAATGAAAACGATGAGTCGCTTGCGCCGGGTTATTATTTCATCGGTCTGCAAGGCAAGCCGCTGGGTTATAGCAGTAATTTCCATCAAGGCTCGCTGTTTGTGATCGCAACCGATAACGTTACATTCAAAGCAACATCCACCGAAGGTTTGGCTTGGGTGACCGATCTCGAAAGCGGTGTGCCGCAGAAGAATGTTTCAGTCACGTTCTATGATAATCATTCCAAGGAACTTGGCAATACGACCACAGACGAGAATGGGCTTGCTTATCTCAAAAATATTGGGGCTGTGAATTTCGCGCAGGCGAGCGGAGATGGTCACTTCGGTTTCACGGCTTTGTATTGGGGCAGCGGAGTCAGCGCGGGCGATTTTGGTATTTACGAAAATTATTACAGCGGCGCGACAAATCTCTTCGCTTATTTGTATACCGACAGACCCGTGTATCGTCCCGACCAGGAATTGTTCTTCAAGGGAATTTTGCGCGGCAATGATGATCTGCATTACAGCCTGCCCAAGGAAAAGCAGGTCTATGTGGTGGCGGAACAGTTTGGCGAAAAGATATTCTCTGAATACGTGAAAGTTAATGAGCAGGGCAGCTTTACGGGCACGGTTAAACTCGCGCAGGGGATTTCGCTTGGCCCGTATAACATCTATGTTTATAAGACCAATTCGCCGGAAGAAGCGCCGATCAGTTCGGTGGGATTCAACGTTGCGGAATATAAGAAGCCTGAATTTGAAGTGAGCGCAACTGCGGATAAGACCGACATCCTGACTGGGGATAAGGTCAAGTTCGGATTCGATGCGACCTATTATTCGGGCGGAAATCTCAAGGGCGCGGCGTTGGGTTGGTATGTTGAATCAACCAATTATTATTTCACGCCGAAAGACAAATACAGCCAATATAATTTTATAGATTGGGATCGCGATATTTATTGGGATTCTGGCGAAGACCGATCGACGCAGATATTTAACGAAGGCAATGGTGAGACAGATGCGAACGGTCATTTCGAGGTTTCGCAAACGCTGGATGTTGGCAAAGATAAACTGGGCAAGAACGTCACCTTCTATTCAAATGTGACCGACGTGGCGGGCAACACGGTCAGTGGCAGCGCGAGCGTGGTGGTACACCAGACCGAGGTGTACGCGGGAATCCGCTCGGAGAAATATATCGGTATGGCGGGTGAGGCGCAGCCTTTCAGCGTGGCAGCGTTGAATTGGGATTCGACTCCAGTCGCGGGGCAGGCTGTCAGCGTGGACTTTGTCGAGCGGCAGTGGTTCAGCGTGCAGAAGAAAGATGCGCAAGGCATGTTGACCTGGGAAACATCCGTGAAGGATATCCCCGTTAGCAAACAGGATGCAACCACGGACGCAGACGGAATCGCGCAGGTGAGTTTCGTCCCGTCGAAGGGCGGCGTGTATAAAGCCACCGTTACCGTGCGTGACTCAAAAGGAAACACGCAGCACGCTTCGGCTTATATTTGGGTCGCGAGCAATGAAGCGATTACATGGCGGCAAACAAATGACCGCGCGTTTAGTTTGATCGCGGATAAGGAAATGTACAAACCCGGCGAGACCGCCGAGATTTTGATCGCGCAGCCGTTTGAAAAAGAAGTGTACGCGTTGGTCACTTATGAGCGCGGACATATTTACAAACAGGAAGTGCTTTTGCTGAAAGGTAACAGCACGATCTATAAACTGCCGATCACCGATGAACTCGCGCCGATTGCGTATGTGAGTGTGACCGTGGTCAGCGGCGCGGAGCAAGGCGGCAAACCCGATTTCAAAATTGGCATGGTGAAAATTAATATCGACACGAAGCAAAAAACAATCGATGTGAAAGTCACCGCGGATAAAAAATCCGCGGGACCCGGCGATGAAGTCACTTACACGATCGAGACAAAAGACGTCAATGGCAAGCCCGTCTCTGCGGATGTTTCGCTGGCGGTGGTGGATAAGGCTGTACTCGCGCTCGCTCCGGCCAACTCCACGCCGATGTTGGGGAGTTTCTATTCGCAGCAATCGTTAAGCGTGGTCACTTCGCTTGGGTTGGTTTCAAGCGCGGATGATTTCAACGAGAATTATCGCAACTCGATACCTGATGGACACAGCGCTGGCGGCGGCGGTGGTGAAGGCTTGGGCGTTATCACTGTGCGCCAAAACTTCAAGGACACAGCCGTGTTCGAAGGTGTGGTGACCACGGATGAAAATGGAACCGCGCAAGTCAAAGTAAAACTGCCGGAGAATCTCACCACATGGTCGGCGGATGCGCGCGCGGTGACGGCGGATACGCGCGTGGGTCAAACCACGGGCGAGCTGGTCAGCACCAAGCCGTTGTATGTTCAATTGCAAACGCCGCGTTTCTTTATCGTCGGTGATGAGGTCACCATTGGCGCGACGGTTTTCAATAACACAGATACGTCATTGAAAGCGAATGTGTTGTTGGATGCGCAAGGCGTTGAAATTAAATCAGATGCCTTGCAGACGATTGATGTGGAAGCGAAACAGCAGGCGTATGTGACCTGGAATGTGACCGTGGATAACACCGCCCAGCGTGTGGATTTAACTGCAACTGCCACGAGCGGCGCGTTCACCGATGCAAGCAAACCCGCGCTTGGAACTTTGCCGGATCAAGGTATTCCGGTTTACAACTTCACAGCCACTGAGACAGTCGGCACGTCGGGCATGATCACGTCTGCGGATTCGGTTACGGAAAATATTCAACTGCCGACCACGTTTAAATTCGACGACGCGAAATTGTCCATCGAGGTTTCACCATCGCTTGCGGCGTCGATGACATCGGGATTAACCTATCTCGAAGATTATCCATATTTGTGCATGGAGCAAACCGTCTCGCGCTTTTTGCCGAACGTCGTCGCGATGCGCGCGTTGAAAGAAGCGGGCATTTCATCTCCGCTGAAGAGTGGGCTTGATGCGCAAGTCAGCGCCGCGCTGCAGAGAATTTACGCGAAGCAACTTTACGATGGCGGCTGGAATTGGTGGGACGGCGATAAGAGCGATCCGCAAACTTCCGCGTATGTAATTTATGGTTTGCTTGAAGCGCAGCAATCCGGCTACGATATTTCGCAAACTGTTTTGGATAATGGCATTGGTTACTTGAAAACCAATGTACCTGATATTCGCCGCAATGGTGCTTCGTGGCAATACAACCGTCACGCCTTCATCCTGTATGTACTTGCGCGCGCTGATCAACTCAGCGCGGGGCAGACCAACTTCATCTATGAGAATCGCGCGTCGCTGGATCATTATGGAGAGGCGTATCTCGCGCAGGCGTTGTATATCCTCGACCCGAAAGATTCGCGCGTCGATACGTTGATGTCTGACCTCGTCAGTTCCGCGGCGCTTTCGGCTGCGGGCGCGCATTGGGAAGAAAAGACAAAGGATTACTGGAATTGGAATTCAGACACGCGCACAACCGCGATCGTGTTGAACGCCTTCACGCAGATTGATCCACAGAATCCGCTCACCGCGAATACTGTCCGCTGGCTGATGGCGCATCGCGACCGCGGACATTGGTACTCCACGCAGGAGACTACCTGGTCGCTGATCGCGTTGACCAACTGGTTGACCGTGTCTAAAGAATATGAAACCGATTATAAGTACGCGATCGGTTTGAATGGCAATATGCTCAAAGACGGCCAGGCAAGCAAGGATAATTTGACCGACACGGTTAAGTTGCAAGTGGAACTTAAAGACTTGCTGAAAGATCAAGCGAATGCGCTGGTCTTTGCGCGCGGAGAAGGCAAGGGCAATTTGTATTACAGCGCATATCTCAGCGCGACCCTGCCCGTGGATAAAGTGCAGCCGCTCGATCAGGGTATGACTCTCTCGCGCGAATATTTCACGCTCGACGATGCGAAGACTCCCATCACGGAGACGAAACGCGGTGAACTGGTCAAGGTGCGGCTGACGCTGGTTGTACCTGACTCGGTGCATCACATCGTGGTGAATGATCCGCTGCCCGCCGGGTTGGAAGCCGTGAACGAATCCCTGCTGACCGATACTGCTGTGCCTTCTTCATATACAAAGCAGGATTACACGGATCGCGGCTGGGGCTGGTGGTACTTCACGCACATCGAACTGCACGACGAGAAGGTGACACTCTCCACCGATTATCTGCCCGCCGGAACTTATGTTTACACGTACATCGCCCGCGCCAGCACCGCAGGCACGTTCAAGGTCATCCCGCCGACCGCCGCAGAATTTTATTTCCCCGATGTGGCCGGCCGCGGGGCGGGGACGGTGTTTACGGTTCGGTAATTTACATCGTAGAGACGTTGCACTGCAACGTCTCTACATCCATATTCCATCGCCGTTGTTTTGGTCTTTGTTCCAATTGGATGGATTTGCGCGGATGTAATTTCGAATTCGATTTAATTCCGCCTCGTTGCGGATGACGCGATCCCAGTATCGTTCCTGCCACCCAAATTCGTGACCGGCCTCATGCGCCAATCTGGTTACCGCGGATTTGAACGAACGCACCGCGACGGATACCGATCCCGTTTTGGGGGATATTGCGGACATTTTTTCATCCACGCCGGTTGACGTTGCGCCGGTTGACGTTGCGCCGGTTGACGTTGCGCCCGTAGACGTTGCGCCCGTAGAGACGTTGCATTGCAACGTCTCTACCATGACAATAATTCCATGCACATGATTCGGCATGACAACCCATTCGTCCAATTCAATGCCTTTGTGGTGTTGCGGATTTTCATTCCAACATTGCGCGGCGATCTCGCCCATGGCGGATAGGCGCACGTCGTCGTTTTCAACCGCGCCGAAATGATGTTCGCGTTTGCGTGTGCAGATGGTGATGAAATAATACCCGGGGCTGCGATAATCCCAGCCTTTCAGGCGCGCTGATTCGATGCGATATTTGTTTTTGAACAGGGTCATTAATTTCCTCCATGATTTTGTGTTTATACGTTATTGTACGCTGATTTCGTGGTTTCATTTGTGGATGGATTTATGCTGTGACCAAGTTGCATCGTATTTTCCCAACTGACATACAGACCTGACAGATTTTGACAGGCTCAATCCAAGGGTTTCACCAGGTATCGAGTCGATTCGGATTCTGTGAATCAAAATCATGCTGGTTGATCGGACTTCTACAGACCTGACTGGTTTCACCAAGTATCGAGTCGATTCGGATTCTGTGAATCAAAATCATGCTGGTTGATCGGACTTCTACAGACCTGACA
>VFKN01000125.1 GCA_009885525.1 Anaerolineaceae bacterium
TAATCAATGCGGGTTGTTGGTGTTTGGTGTTTTTTTTGAACATAGCCTGATTGTATTAAATTTTTACTATTTGCGATAGGGTAACGTTACCCTTTTTGCAGTGGAGTCATCAGTAGATCACGAAAACGTAGTAACGACTTCAGTCGTTCGGCTAAAAAGCGACTAAAGTCGCAACTACGAAGTCTTTTCGTGAAGTACTGAGTATTGTATAATTAGCAAATGTCTGCACAAAACCATGATCAAATGAACAATGAATTTTTTGAAGCGATTAAACAAAACAATCTTGAGGAGGTTCAGCGCCTCCTTGCCCTAAGCCCGGAACTTGTCCACAAAAAGGAAAACGGACTTAGCCCGATCATGGCTGCGACGTATCAGCATAAGCCAGAGATTGCAGATTTTCTTACAGATAAGGTGGGCAACCTGACCATTTTCGAATCTGCCGCAACAGGCAAGACGCAGCAACTTTCACGTCAACTCGCGCGCGACCCTATGTTGGTCAATGCCTACTCGGACGATGGTTTCCAGCCGCTTGGGCTTGCCTGCTTCTTCGGGCATCTCGAAACCGCGGAATATCTTATCAAGGCGGGGGCATCGCTTAATTCACCTTCGCATAATGATCTAAATGTCACACCATTGCACTCCGCCGCCGCCGCTAGTCATGTCAAAATCGTGACGTTGCTGCTTAACAATGATGCCGATCCAAACGTGCGCGAACAAGGCGGATATACACCGCTCCACGCCGCCGCGCAAAACGGAGAGTTGGAAATCATCCGCGTTCTGCTCTTCAACGGCGCAAACTTAAACGCCCGCAGCAATGACCAAAAACTTCCCAGAGAGATGGCAATTGAAGCGGGAAATAAAGAAGCAGCAGAATTATTAAAAGAAGGCATTACCCGCCGCTTCCGGGAAAAACGTCTCCGCCCGAATACTTAATACGGCGCATTCACTCAGCACAAACAACTTTCCAGACGTAGTATCGTATACCTACACTGGAAAGTTTTTTTTCAAAAAGGAGAACACAATGAAAACCACATTTAGATTTCTTGCCATTTTTTCCCTGCTCGCCATTCTCACGCTGACCATTGCCGCGCCCGCGCAAGCCTTTGACGGCAGGTCGGGGGAGACGGTTGTGATCAAAGCAGACGAAGTCATCAACGATGATGTATATGTCAGTGCAAGTAATTTTACGCTTAACGGAACCATCAAAGGCGATTTGATCGTCGCTGGCTCGGTTATCACGATCAATGGAACGGTCGAAGGTGATTTGATCGCCGCCGGGCAAAGCATTGTCATCAACGGTACGGTCATGGACGATGCGCGCATCGCAGGCGCAGTTTTGCAGATCGGTGACAAGGCGAATATCGGCGATGATCTTATCTCTGCTGGCGCGAGTCTCGAAGCCAAAGACGGCAGCAAAGTCGGCGGTGAACTCCTCGTGGTCGCGGCGCAGGCGCTATTGGCGGGCGAAGTTACCGGCGATGTACTCGCAGGTGTGGGGGCGTTGGATTTGCGCGGTCAATTCGGCGGAGATGTAAAAGCCGAAGTCGGCGATCCAAACCAGGATGCGGGCGGTCCTCCCATCTCCATGTTCATGCCGCAAAGCGAAGTCAGCATACCGAATGTGACTCCGGGTTTGAGCATTGCCGAAGGCGCAAAGATCAAAGGCAACCTGGAATATACACAAATCAAGGATATTAAAATTCCGGCAAATGTGGTCGGCGGAAAAGTAACGCGCAACGAACCTGTTGTTGATCCAAGTACTGTGGAAGTTAAACCCACACCCGCGCAAGCCGCAATGACGTGGACGTTCAATCTGTTACGCACAGCAGCCACGCTCATTATCTTCGGCTTGCTGTTAGGATGGCTTGCACCCGCGTTCATGAAAACACTCATGGAAAAAGTACAAACGAAAACGGCGGCAAGCCTTGGATGGGGCTTTGTAGCGTACGCGGCATTCTTCTTCGCCATCCTTGTTATCGTCGTCGTGATGGTCGTCGGCGGGCTGCTCTTTGGCGTGCTGTCTTTGGGCGGTATCAGCGCCACCATTATATGGATCGGCATCCTCGCGATTTTTGCGCTGGCGGTTGGCTTCGCACTTGCGACAGCCTTCATCACAAAGATCGTAGTGGCATGGCTGAGCGGCAAATTAATTCTTAGCCGCGTCAACCCGGCAATGGCGGAAAATAAATTCGTCCCGCTTATTCTCGGCGTGGTCGTTCTCGCAGTGCTGATGGCAATTCCGTACATCGGTTGGATCTTCAGCCTGCTCGCGATCATCATCGGGCTTGGCGCGATCTGGATCTGGGGCAATGAAATCTGGCAGGCAAGAAAACCCGCGTAATCATAAATTCACAAAGAACAGACCGAGGATGCAAAATCCTCGGTCTGTTCTTTAACTCTAGTATAATCGCGCGCATGTTAACGTTAACCCCTGAACAGATCGAAATCAAACTTGACCGAATTCTTTTAAAGGTGCAAAAACCCGGTCGTTATGTTGGCGGCGAACTCAACAGCATTATCAAGGATTGGGATAAAGTTCAAACCAAAGTTGCCCTCATCTTCCCCGACATTTACGATATCGGCGTCTCAAATGTTGGCTTGAAAATTCTCTACGATCAGATCAACCAGCGCGATGACGCGCTCGCCGAGCGCGCATATTCTCCGTGGCTGGATATGGAAGCGCTGATGCGTGAACACGGCATCCCGATGTACGCGCTCGAATCCAAACGCCCACTGGGAGATTTCGACCTGATCGGATTCACCCTGCCCTACGAAACGCTCTACACCAACACCCTGAATATTCTCGACCTCGCCGGTATTCCCCTCCACTCGATTGAGCGCGACGAGACTCATCCCATTATCATCGCCGGCGGACATGCTGCCACCAACCCTGAACCCATGCACGCCTTCATCGACGCATTCGTGATCGGCGAAGGTGAAGAGGTTATTCAGGATATTATCAATGTGATTCAAAGAGTCAAAGGGCTTGCTCTGAACCAGCCGAAGAGTCAAAGGTCAAAAGTCGGCAACGACCTTCAACCTTCGACCTTCGACCGTGAAGCCTTACTTCTTGAGTTGGCAAAAATCTCCGGCGTATATGTTCCGAGATTTTATGAGACCACATATCTCGAAGATGGAACCGTCGCACAAACTCAACCCATCATTCCTGAAGCGCCAAAAATAATCAACAAACGTATTGTCGCAAAGCTGCTCCCGGCGCCTACAAAATTTATCGTGCCGAATATCGAGATCATCCATAACCGCGTCTCTGTTGAGATCATGCGCGGATGCACACGCGGATGCCGCTTCTGTCAGGCGGGCATGATCACCCGTCCTGTACGCGAGAGAAGCGTGGAAGAAGTAGTAGACGCGGCAGACGCAGCAATCCGCTCCTCGGGTTTTGAAGAACTCGCGCTGATGTCACTCTCGTCATCGGATTACACCTACATCAACGAACTCGTTGACGCGATCAGCAAGCGCTTTGAGGGACGCAAATTGAGCGTGTCGCTGCCATCTTTGCGCATCGAATCGGTTTCGGTTGATTTGATGGATAAATTAAAACAGCACCGCACCGCCGGTTTCACGCTCGCGCCCGAAGCCGCCAGCGAACGCATGCGCAAGATCATTAATAAATTTATCCCTGATGAAGAAATTCTCAACACCACGCGCGAAATTTACAGGCGCGGCTGGACGACCATCAAACTATATTTCATGATCGGACATCCCAGCGAAACGATTGAAGATGTGCAAGCCATTGTTGACCTGTGCAAACGCGTGATCGAAGAGGGCCGCAAAGTGGCGGGCTGGAAGGTTAAGTTAAATGCGGGCGTGAGTACTTTTGTGCCAAAACCGCAAACACCATTTCAATGGGTCGCGTGCGATACAAGAGATAATATTTTGGAAAAGCAGGCGCTGCTCAAACGCCAATTGATGAAAGATAAAAATATTAAGTTGAGCTGGACAAAACCCGAAGACACCCTGCTCGAAGCATGGCTCTCGCGCGGCGACCGCCGCATGGCGGATGTGGTCTACTCCGCGTGGAAAAACGGCGCAAAATTCGACGCCTGGGATGAAGGCAAAAAACACGAAGCTTGGCTGCCCGCGTTTGAAGAACATGGACTCGACCCAGCGTTCTACACACACCGCCAGCGCCGCACGGATGAGGTCTTCCCGTGGGAGCATATCACTGCCGCTGTGCGCAAAAACTTTTTATTTCAGGATTTCCGCCAATCGCTCGAAGGTCAAATCCGCGTGGATTGCCGCCTGAATTGCTTCGCGTGTGGAATCCTGCCCACCTTCGCAAATCTGCGCCGCGAGAATCCCGGTGAAGGCTGGAAGTGTCCGGATGTGAAAAGTCCGGCTACAGTTATCAACAATCAGTTGTCAGTGATCAGTGGGGACGATTAATGGATAAGATCGCATTTCTTCCGCGCTTGCAGCGTGAACGCGATAAATTTGAAATTTTTCTTAATCAAATCGGCTTTACGCGCCAAATGACTATGACAGGTGTTTGGGAAAATTTGTCGGTCAAAGATCTGCTTGCCGATGTTCTCTCGCGCGAACAATTTATCGCTGATCGATTGAGTGAAATTCAACATGGCGAATCATATTCACCTTGTATCACCAACACAACTTTGGGTAAGTTTCAGGAGACTTTTGGCTACCCTGATTACGAATCCCCGCTGCTGGATAAAGAAAACTTAAATCATCTCGTTATTTATAAATACAAAAACATAGGCGTAGACGACATCATCGAACAGGAACTCGGCGCGTATACAAACATAATTAGCGCGCTGGAAAAACTCACGCAAGGTCAATGTCTCGATCATGATCTTTTTCACCGCGTCGCCGAACACACCTACAAACCTTATCACCGCATGATCATAAAGATCAACCGCTGGCTTGAAACCATTTCATCGGAAACAAAATAAAATGCGCGCAAGAATCACCTTTACCAAGCAAGGCGCGCTAAGATACACAGGTCACCTTGATCTGCATCAACTATGGGAACGCGCCATGCGTCGCGCGGAACTGCCTCTCTCCTACTCGCAAGGATTCCATCCGCAGCCGAAGATCAGCATCGCCTCCGCCCTGCCGCTGGGATTTTCCTCGCGCGGCGAAGTATTGGATGTGCGTTTTAACGAAGACATTGCTACCGATGAAATCAAAACCCGATTGCAGAATAACCTTCCCAAAGATATTCAAGTTACCAAAGTGGAAATCGTAGACGAGCGCGCGCCCGCCTTGCAAACGCAGGTATTATCCGCCGCATATGATATCCATCTGACAGAGCCAATCGACGGCAAAGAACTCACCAAAAATGTCGAGACGATCATGATGTCCGAATCCCTGCCGCGTGAACGGCGCGGAAAATCCTACGACCTGCGCCCGCTGATCGAAATGCTTAGCGTCATCACACAGCCGGATGGAAAAGTCTGGCTGCGCATGACCCTCGCCTCGCGCGAAGGCGCAACCGGGCGACCTGAAGAAGTTTTAAATGTGTTGGGGATTGAACCTGAATACACGCGTGTCGAAAGAACGCGCTTGATCTTTCAGGAAAAATAATGGATCGGAGTCCAACGACTCCCGTCGTTGGTAATTCAAAGTCAGGAGACTTTGGACTCCGCATTTCAACCAACAAGGAGAATTCTCATGGCGCTCATTGTTTCTCTATTTTGCGGTTTCGTCCCCATGTTCTTTTTTGCCGCCTTCGTCTACTGGCTGGATCGTTATGAAAAAGAGCCGATTGCATTGCTTGGAGCAACTTTCTTTTGGGGAGTGGTCATCGCAACCGGCGGCGCATTCATCATCAACACAGCCTTTGGCGTCGGCATCTACGTCTTCACCGGATCAGAATCCGCCGCAGACCTTGGCACCACATCCATTGTCGCGCCAATTGTCGAGGAGTTTCTCAAAGGACTTGCGGTTGCCATTGTCTTCTTTATATACCGCAAAGAATTTGACTCCACACTGGATGGAATCATCTACGGCGCGATAGCGGGTTTGGGGTTTGCCGCATCAGAAAATACACTTTACATCTTTCGCGACGGATATCAGGCAAGCGGCTGGGGCGGTTTATTCACGCTGGTCGTCATTCGCGTCTTTCTGGTCGGTTGGATGCATCCCTTCTTTACAGCATTTACCGGCATCGGGTTCGCCGCTTCACGCATGAGTAGAAATCCGTTCATAAAATTTACCGCGCCATTCATCGGATATGGCTTTGCAGTTTTCACACATGCCTTCCACAACACCTTTGGAAGCATGATCGGCGGCCTTGAAGGTTTTGCGGCTGGACTCTCTTTGGACTGGTTTGGCTGGGTAATAATGTTCGGTTTTGTTATCTGGGTAATCAACAATGAACGCGGCATATTAAAAAGACAACTTCGGGAAGAAGTATCGCGCGGGCTGATCTCTCAATGGCAATATCAAAGAGCCCTTTCCCCGTGGACGTTAAGTACAGCGGGCATGAGCGGCAGAGCCTCTTCCCAATTTTATAAAGTCTGCGGCGAACTCGCCCACAAGAAGGAACAGTTTGCAGAATTGGGCGACGAAGGCGGGGACGCGGCGCTTATCGAATCGCTACGCGTGCAGCTCGCCCAACTTGCGCCTCACGTGAATTAATTCCACCGCGCTTTTTCTCTGCCCACAAATCTGGTGACTGGTTCACCAGATTTTTTTTGTAACGCGATATTCATGCCCTGAGTTTATCGAAGGGTATATCGCCAACGTCAATCGCGACATAAATGTCGCGCCACATTGGCTATGGTAAAATTCGCTTCGTTGCCCCCATAGCTCAGTGGACAGAGCGTCAGCCTCCGGAGCTGAAGAGCGCAGTTCGAGTCTGCGTGGGGGCACTAAAACCGTCATAGATTGGCGGTTTTTTGTTGTTACACACAATATCGTTTATGGATAAAATAAACTTGTGAGACTTAAAAACATTTACTTTCTTTTTCTTATGATCGTCGCATGTACAGGCTGCACCTCAAATGAAAGCGGATTAACCCCAACGCCCGATTTTGTCACCGCAACTTTATCTGCGCCGCAGACTCCACAAGCCACATCCACCATTATTCCAAAAACACCTGTTACAGACAAAGCCAAACCACCAATATTAGCAATGCCGATTGAAGGCATAACCACCACTGAGATCAATATCCGTGCGCAGCCATCCACGGCGAGTGCAGCATTGGGGGCAATAAGCATCTTCACAAAAGTACAGATCATCGGGCGGGATTCCACTGGCAGCTGGTATCAGATCACGTACGCGGATTCAGCGGGCTGGGTGCGCGCGGAGTATGTGCAGGTTGATACCGGGGATGAGATTCCAGTCGTTACCGCGGCGACCCGCTCCGCATCCGGAATCAGCGCGTTGGTTATCCAAAAAATAAATGTGCGCAAAGGTCCCGGCACAAATTTCGAGGCGCTGGGCACATTAAATCCGAATGATGTTATTTTTATCATCGGCAAAGATCAAAGCGGCGCGTGGGTGCAAATCGAATTTGCAAATGCGCCCGATGGAAAAGGCTGGGCGGCGATTGAGTTTTTGAAAATAGACAACGCGGATTCTTTGCCGATCATCGGCACTGTGGAACAGGCAGCAGCGACACCGATGAACACTGAAGCAAAAGAAATTTTTCCGATTGCCATGCAGGATAGTGATTCGATGCAAGCGCCGCTGGCGACAGCTGTTTTTTCGCCGACAAGTGCACAATCTTTACAGTTGAACGGTGACGTATCCGCGCCAAATGGAGATACGGAAGATTGGATTCAATTTGCGTCACAAAACAAGGCTGTCGTGATTCAAGTCAT
The DNA here is from genome assembly GCA_009885525.1 of Anaerolineaceae bacterium. Lineage (GTDB taxonomy): Bacteria > Chloroflexota > Anaerolineae > Anaerolineales > Villigracilaceae > Villigracilis. Next base: position 7,810 of record VFKN01000125.1, read on the forward strand.
GTGCACAACAAGTATTGGGTTACATATAGAATTATTGAACGGGGAAATACGCGCGGATGATTTTTTACTATCATGCGGCGAAAAGAAATCCATTGCAGTGACACCAAACGAAATCTATTACTTGCGTATTTCTGAACCAAATACGAATGATTTTCTCTATACAAGCTACACTTTAAAAATAGAGAGCGCTCGTTAATACCTGACAAGTTAAATACATGCCCAAAAAGCAAGAATTTTTAACACAAAGGACACGAAGGTCACAAAGGTCACAAAGGGGATCCCTTCGGTTTGTATTACTTCGTGTACTTTGTGTCCTTTGTGGTTAAATCTTTTTGGTTTCGGCTTGTCCGAGTTAGGAGTTACTTTTAAAGTAACTGCTCACGACTTTTTTAGAGAAACGGTGTTGTCATCAGCATGATACCAGAGACGGTCAAGACACCGATAGAGGAACTAACGCGGGAAGAACTA
>VFKN01000013.1 GCA_009885525.1 Anaerolineaceae bacterium
AATGTGCGCTGTTTCAAATTCAGCATAGAATTCCCCGAATTCCGCTAGCGACATTCCTATCAGACTTTTTGCAACTTGCGCCTTTTTTGCTATTTTTTCGTATGTTATCATTCTTGAAGTTTACTTGTTCTATACTAATTACGCCACATATCTAAAGAAGAAACCGCATATTTTATTGACCAACGATGACGGCATCCGCTCCCCCGGTTTGTGGGCGGCTGCGAGCGAACTCTCCAAAATTGGATATGTCACCGTCGCCGCACCGCGTGAACAATCCACGGGCATGGGGCGCAGCCTGCCCAGCACCTCGGATGGCATCATCCGCAAAGAACTGGTGCGGGTCAACGGCCAGGAGTGGAGCGTGTATGCCGTGGGCGGCACACCCGCGCAGGCGGTCTTACATGCGTTACATGAGATCATGGAGCACAAACCCGATCTCGTCGTTTCGGGAATCAATTACGGCGAAAATGTCGGCACGGGCATCACCATCTCCGGCACGGTCGGCGCGGCGATGGAAGCGGCTTCGCAGGGCATCCCATCAATTGCGGTTTCGCTGCAAACTGAAATTGAATATCAATTGAGTCATTCTGAAGACATTGATTTTTCAGTTGCCGGATTTTTCACCGCGCATTTTGCGAGGATCGTCCTCGAAAGAAAATTTCCCCCGGAAGTGGATTTGATAAAAGTGGAAGTACCCACCCACGCGACCCGCGAAACAGAATGGCGAATCGCGCGACTCTCCCATCTGCGTTATTATGACCCCATACCCGCAGAACGCGATTCATTGGAGCAGCCCGGCCCAATCGCATACAAACTTAGCGAGGGCATAAATCACGATGGCGAAGATACCGACGTAACGATCTTGCGCAGAAAGCACATGGTCGCCGTCACGCCGTTGAATTTGGATATGACGGCGCGGGTGAAGTTTGAAGATTTTGAAAAGCATTTAAGAAAGTAGGTATACAGGAAAACACGCAAATAAGCGGCGTGTGTACTTGTTTACGTGTATACCTTACGCAATTCGTAGGGGAGTTGTCGGGGAAATATAGGTTTCAAATCAAAAATTTCCGGTATGATGAATGCAATTGAAGGAGGTATTCAATATGCAAACCCGAAATATTATATTGATCATACAGGCAATAAAATTAAAAGATGAGGGGCTTTCATGAAATCGAATTCGCTGCCCAGGGCTTTATTCATTTTGCTTGGATTGATCTTTGCGATTGTTGGCGCGGTCTACTGGCTTGATCCAGCCCCGCGTTCTTTCAAGTTTTCGACAACCTACAGCACAAATTACAAACCCGCTCCGCCGGAAAATCTAAATACGATTATCGAAGTACCTGGAGTGATCCGCTCTTTTGATATTACGAATGATGGCAGCAGGATCGCCATTGTCACCTCGAAAGCGGTGGTTTTATATGACTTGAAAACCCGCAAGGAAATTTACAATTTTCCCGTAAGCGAAAATGTGATTAAGGTTCGGTTTTCTCCTGATGGCAGCAAACTGGCTGTCAGTGGAATGACCTTGAACTATTTTGAAAGCGGACCGCTCCACATAACCGTGTGGGACACCGCTTCGTGGAAACCTATCTACGAATACGAAAGCGAAACGGATGTTTACTCTCCAGCCGGCGCAATTGCATGGTCACTAGATGGAGAGCATCTTGCCTTCTCAATTCCCGAGCGCGGACTTTCTGTCGTTGATGTACATACTGGAAAAATAACCGCTGCTTTGGACGACTTGCTTGTTTCTCCCTTTGATTTTTCATGGTCGCCTGACGGTTCGCGCATCATCACCACCGGCGATTTAGGATATGGCTTGCGTCGCTGGCGGCTGGATAATAACAAGTGGGTGCGTTTATGGAACGCACATTTACAGCCTGCCCAACAGGTGAAGTGGTCGCCCGATGGAGAGCAAATCGCTTCCGGAAATTTTGGAGGCACGGTCTGCGTGTGGAATGTTGGGAACAATCAATGCGAAGGATTAATCCGCGCGCATTTCAACTCAGTGGATGCGCTGGATTGGTTTCTTGAAGGTGGTAAATTCGCCACCGCCAGCGGAGCGATCCGCGTCTGGGATTCGCACACGGGCGAGATGATGTCCGCGTTTGGTTTTTATGACGGCATTATCTATAAGGAGTTGCGCTGGTTCGACCCGCAAACCATCGCCACGCTGGAAACCAGTTACACAAAAGATTTGCCTGCCACTATCCGCTTTTGGGATATTTCCACAGGATACGTGACGCATGTCTTTCGCGGATGGGACGACGCTCACAGCGAAAATACCGCCGGGATGACGCTGCGATTGGATGATGTGAAAATTTCCAATGACCGCACCGTTATTCAAGTGTCGCTTTTTTTCGATGATCCCGCAACATCCCTCGCGGGCGATTGGATTGTAGCCATGATCGATTCGCAGGGCAGAATCTATCCGCTGAAAAATATCACGCCCGCAACGATGGATTACGGAACAACGCGCGTCTATCAAACTGTGCCATTACCGGAAGGCGAGCGCGTCACGCTTGACTTGAAATCTTTTCCACCCGATCAAGGCTTACCCTTCATGCAGGATTTTTCCGTAGCGCCCGGGGTTTTCACCTTCGATCCGGGAAGCCTGCAAGTTGGCAAATCCATGCCGCTGGATGAAACAGTAGATACAGGATTTCCTTTGCACCTTACCCGCGCGCAAAAAACTTCCGCTAACGAACTGCTTTTCGAATTTGATTCCGAGCAATATTACGCGGGCGTCATGCTTGCTTCGCCAACTGCAAGCGGCTCGTCTTCTGGAAATGTAAGTGGAAATAAATTCACCTCCACCATCTCATTTGCTGAAATGCCAACAGCCCCCATTCAAATTCAAATCACCCGACTATATTACAACGTAAATTCCACCTGGACTTTCGATTTCCATATCGCCAAATCCATGTTCACGGATTTGCCACCCGCCGCGCCATAAATGAATCAAAACAGGCGGAAGTCATCCGCCTGTTTTCTATTCTCTACTCATCTACTCTCTAAAGCTCACTTGCTCTTCTTGAGATTCGATCCTTTGCCCGCGCAACAAACTCTGCGAGTGGAATATTATTCTGCTGGCTGCCGTCGCGTACTCGCAGGGAGACTTGTTCGGCTTGCATCTCGTTATCGCCGAGCACGAGCATATACGGGACTTTCATCAACTGCGCGCCGCGGATCTTCGCGTTCATGCGCTGCGAAGAAATATCCACGTGGGCGCGGATTCCGCTTTCGCGTAATTCCTTCGCGACCTTTTCCGCATAATCGTTCTGCGCGTCTGTGATCGAGATCACGCGCACCTGTTCGGGGCAAAGCCAAACCGGGAAGTTGCCCGCGTAATGTTCGATCAGGAAACCGATCATGCGCTCGTGCGTGGATAAAGGCGCGCGATGAATGCACAACGGGATTTCATCGTGGCCTTCCTTGTTCGTGAACTTCAAGTCGAAGCGTTCCGGTACGGCAAAATCCACTTGGTTTGTCATTAATGAAAACTCGCGCCCGATGGCTGACCAGACTTGCACGTCAATCTTCGGACCGTAGAATGCGGCTTCGTCTGCGCGCTCCACGTATGGCACACCGCCATTGTCCATTGCGCGGCGCACCATGTCTTCCGTCTTGAGCCATAGGCGTTCGTTGTCCACGTATTTTTTGCCGAGTCCCTGTTTGCTGTGCAACGAGAGGCGCATCACGTACTTCTCGATCCCGAACAGGTCGAAGTACGTGCGATACAGCGCGACCACGCCCATGAACTCCTGCTCGAATTGTTCTTCGCTGCAATAGATGTGCGCGTCATTCATCTGCATCGAGCGCACGCGCATGAGACCGAACAACTCACCGGATTTTTCATAACGATAGCACGTGCCATATTCCGCGAGGCGCACAGGCAAGTCGCGATAGGAGCGTCCCTTCGAGCCGAAAATTTTATGGTGCATCGGGCAGTTCATCGGCTTGACGTAATACTTTACGCCTTCGATCTCCATCGGCGCATACATGCTCTCGGCATAATACGGGAGATGACCGGAACGCAGGAAGAGATCTTCCTTTGTGAGAATCGGCGTCTTGACGCGGAGATACCCAGCCTTTTCTTCCATCTCTTTGGCGAGTTTTTCCAACTCTTCGATCATTACTGCGCCGTTGGGCAGCCACAAAGGCAAGCCGGGACCGACCTCTTCATCGAACATGAAGATTTCCAATTCCCTGCCAAGTTTGCGATGATCGCGCTTCTTCGCTTCTTCCAACTGGAGGAGATAGGCCTCGAGTTCTTTTTTGTTTTCCCAGGCTGTGCCATAAATGCGCTGGAGCATTTTGTTATTCTCATCGCCGCGCCAATACGCGCCTGCAATCGACATCAACTTGAACGCATCCTGTTTGATCTCTTTTGTCGTTTGCACGTGCGGACCGCGGCACAAGTCTGTAAATGTATCCTGCTGATAAATGGAAATCTCGGGCTTCTCATTCAGCGGATTGCCATATTCATCGAGTCCGCCTTTTTCGAGACCTTCGATCAACTCCAACTTATAGGGCTGGTCGGCAAAGATTTTTTTTGCTTCCTCGGCAGAGACAACCGTCTTCTTAAATTCATGCTTGCCCTGCACAATTCCGCGCATGCGCTTTTCGATCAATTCCAAATCTTCGGGCGTGAGATTGCGCGGCAAGTCGAAGTCATAATAGAAGCCATTCTCAACGGGCGGGCCGATCGTGACCTTGCCATCTGGGAACATTTCCATCACCGCCTGCGCCATCACATGCGCGGCAGAGTGACGAATCTTATACAATTGCGTATCTTCGTAACGTTCTGTTTGTAGTGCCATTTTTACATCCTTTTTAATAACTTCAAATTCGTTCAGTGCGAGCTTTGGATTTGTTTTCTGCTTCGCGGGCATTTTGGCGTCTCAGAGGGAAGCAGTTACAAACTTCCGAGGCGCTCACGAGTATGGGTCATGGCGACCTCCTTTGTGTTAAACAAAAAATTCTCACCCAACAACGGGGCGAGAATTTAATTCACGCGGTTCCACCCGATTTGTAAAACAGGATTAATCCTGTTCCACATCTCTTAAGCCTCTAACGGAGCAACCCGTTTTGCTTACTGACTGATCACTGTTTACTGAAAACTGATCACTGTTCTGCATTACGCTCGCGGGGGGTTTTCAGCGGATGTTTCTTGAAGATGCTCTCAACTTTTGCATCATCTCTCTGTCAAAAACAATTTCGCTTACTCTTCCCGTTCATTGCGTTTATTGATTGCAATTATATGCTGGTTTACCTGAATGTCAAGAATCAAAAAATCGGCAGGGAAATCCCTGCCGATTTTTTTGGTATAGATTCTTTACTTTCCAGCAGACATTGTAGCCGGAAGCCACTTGGCAAAACTCGCCATGTGACCAATCAGTGAACCGTAGAAGGTGAAAGCCCATAAAGCAGCGGTTAGAAGCAGAATGGCAACCGCCAGGTAACGAACAGCCTTATTATCCTTGAACCACATAAAGAAGGGGAAAGCACCAATGCCGCCGAGACCCGCTAAAAAGAAACCGATTGCCGAGAAGAGCGGTTCCTTGGTCAAACCTTGTGAAAGAATGACGTAACCGACAAGAATTGATTCAGCACCGGCAAAAAAAGCGTAAATGCTGACGGGAAGCAGACCCCAGCCCTGCCACAAAGCAATGGCTGTGGCGAGGAATACCACGCCAAACAAGGTGGTGGTATCGCCAAACGCAATATTGTAGCTGCCAGGAAGCGGCCAGGTAAACGATAAGTGCAGACCGGTAACCAGGGCCACCGATCCCACGCCGAAGAACGCGGCAGCATAGGGGCGTTGATCTGCTTCATCTATGCCTTTCCACAGGTAGTGAGCCAGCAGAAAGGTTCCGGCGACCATATTGATCATGATGAGAGTTAAATAGTCAATAAACATTTTTTTCTCCTTTGGGTATATACGGTTCAAATCGGACATTAATTGTCCTATTTAAATATAACACATCATTCTAACTTTCGGTTCTCTATTTTGGCAGACAGAATATTGATTGAAACTGTACATCCTTGAGCCACATACTTCAATAAATTTTAGAAATTCTCACGCACCCCAATCACATCCCCCAACTGGCGTATATATATCTAGCTCTCTTGGGGGATAAGGAGAAAACCTTACAGTTGTTCGAGTTAAACAAAAAAAGCCTCAAAAGAGGCTTTTTTATTAGTGGGCGGAATAGGGCTCGAACCTACGACCTCATCGATGTCAACGATGTGCTCTAACCAACTGAGCTACCCGCCCGAACGAGTGGACATTATAACTAGGGTCTCAAAAATTGACAATGCCTGCGTGACCCGATATTAGCCCAAAATGAGCGGCGTGAAATGGGATTTGATCTGCGAATTTTACGTTCCCTTGGGCAATGTAGCCCGGCCCGCCTCGGTCATTTTGCCTTCCTCGATCATTTTGCGCGCGCGCTCGATGTTTGTATCCGTCCACATGGATTTCTGTCTACGCGGCGTGAAACGTTTGGCGTAGCGTTGATCGTCCATGCCTTTCTCAAAGCCGTCGATCCAGCCGAAGCAAATGGCTTCTTCCACCGCATCCACGTATGGGATGGACGGTTTTTGTGTGAATTTCTTATATTGAATCAACCAGATTTCTTTGCAGGTCTTGTGATTCTTTTCCAGCCACGCGCGGAATTCCTCGCGGGTGATTACGTAAATTGTTTCGCCGATTTCCATCGATAATCTCCTATCATTGCAAAATATTCCTTGCGATGACATATAAAATGTTTGGTGTATGCCTGTATTATACGGGTAAATCTTGTGTTGACTTTTATGAAATAACTCCTTATCATGCATCATCCTTTTACTGGAGCGTTTACATGAGTCAGGTTTTTATCAGTTATTCAAGACGGGATACGGAAGTCGTTGACCGGATTGTCAAGGCGCTGGTTGATGCAGGCGTAAATGCTTGGATTGATCGCGAAGATATCCGCGCGGGTAATTCGTGGCGATTACAAATCGTTGAAGCGATTGACACGTGCGATGTCTTTGTACTTGCGCTCTCGCCAAATTCCGCCGCGTCGGATAATGTCCGCAAGGAGATTGATCTCGCGCAGGATTCGGGGCGCGTCATTGTCCCCATCGTTTTGGATGCGGTAAAAATCCCCGCGGCAATCCGCTATCAGCTGGCAGGATTGCAATTTGTGGATGTTCCCATGCTCGGGTTCGATAAAGCGCTTGCGCATCTTGTGGAAGTTGTGCAAGGGGAGATCGCTAAAAAAAAGATAACAACGAAACCTGATATCAAAAAAATAGAACTGGTCATTCAAGGCGTGGATCTATCCGCCTTCGATGCCGAAAAGCAAAAGCAATTGCTTGAGTTCGTTGCAAAACTTACCACCGCCGATCAAGCCCAGTTGAAGATCGCCAGCCTTACTGCGGGCAGCGTGCACGCGTTTGTTGAAATGCCCGCGCAGACTGCCTATCAACTAAAGACGCTGGCGTTGAATCGCGACAAGCGTTTCAAGCAGCTGGGCATCGCTTCCCTGCGCATTGCGGGCGATGCAAGTTTCGTTAACATCTCATTGGGAATCTTCACCAAAACCGCAACCACTGGATTGCTAAAATCGTTGTGGATAAAAATGCCGTTCGCGTTTTTTTTCATCCCGATAATTATTGGCGCGCTGATTATTTTCGGGGTGTTGAATCAGACTCCCCGAAATGTACCCCCACCACTTGCGACCTCATCCCCGATCCCCGCATCCACGTTGACCGCGACTCTCATCCCCACCGATACGCCGCTGATATCCACGATTACCCCCCAACCGATATTGACGGCAACGCCAACTGAAGTTCCTGTTGAAACCGTAGATCGCTGTCCGCTCTTTGAAAATAAAAATATCACACTGACAACGCTGAGATGGTATCCGAATACGCCTTTAATTTTTTACTTCAAGATAACCGGCGGAGTCCCCGGGCTTGAAGATAAAACCGTGGATGATGGCGGCGCGTGGAATTATTCAGTTAATATAAATGGACGCATAACGAACAAATGTGAGTTTGTCGAAGGCTATGAAGAAAGATTGTATTGCAACATCGAATTGCCTTCGGAATATTCTTATACAATCAACCCATTAATGCTTAGTGTGAACGGATGCGCAACGCCGGTCTATCAAAACCCGATCGCGGAAATTCCGAAGATCAAGGTAAATACGTCGGGCGGGGGATGCAGCGCATCTCCAGGCGCTTCTTACTCTGAGCTCTCATCCTGGTGTGCATGCATGGGCGGCAGATTCTCGTTTGCCGGATCATGCATTATTCCCTAACTCGGACAAGCCGAATGTCTCGACAGGCTCGACAACCAAAAGATTTAACCACAAAGGACACAAAGTACACGAAGTAATACAAACCAAAGGTTTCCCCTTTGTGCCTTTGTGTTGAAATTCTTGTTTTTTGTGCAAGCATTTAACTTGTAAATTCTTAAACAAACTCACCCGCGAAAGATAAATTTCGGGGTGAGTTTGTTTTCCAGGAATATCGTCCGCCAATTGGCAGCGTTATGAACTGACTGTACGTAAATTCAATTACTTTGGAATGGTCGTTTCGAGTTTGGGTTGAATTTTCAGGTATGCCCAAATCGCTTTCAATTCATCATCAGAGAAATTCTTGAAATGTTCCCAGGGCATTTCCTTCGGGTCGAGTTGATGACCGCTCTTCGCAACGCCGGTACGAAGGGCCTTGATGAAGTCCGCTTCTTCCCACGCGATCAATTCTCCGCCGGGAGTCAGGTTGGGCGCGTTGATCGCGGTTGGGTCGGGACTCTTGCCGCCCGATAATTTCGTACCGTGGCAGACGCGGCATCCGCTGGCGTTGATAAGATATTCGCCGTATTCAGGTGTCACTCCAGCAGCCGGGTAGGAGAAAGTCGCAGGGTTCTCTTCAATATCCCGCGCAACCAATACCCCTTTACCGAAAATTCCAGCGCCTACCATTGCCTTGCCAAGCAGATTGAAACTGGGCTCGCTAATTTCTTTATCCACAGGCGGCACGGATTTTACATACGCAATAATGTCGCCAAGGTCTTGATCGCTCAAATATCTGAAGTCGGTGGCCGGCATGATGAAGACACTGAGTCCATCAGGTCCTATACCATGACGAAGCGCGCGTATCCAGTCTTCATCTTTAAACTCGCTGCCGATTCCGCCTTTACCGGATGTTAAATTCTTGGCATCGAACGAGGCAAACGGCGCTTTGAAAAATGGCCCGCCGGATAAATTGTCACCATGGCAGCCAATACACTCCGCTTTGACCCAATGCTCACCACGCGCGATAGAGTCAGCGTCGGTGGGGATGGTGATCTTCTCAACTTGCACATCGTATGTCTTATTCAATATGGAATTACCTTTAAATGCCAACCCTAGAAAGATCAGCATAATCAAGCCAAGCAGACTGCCCAAAACGATACCGAACCATTTAAAAAATTTCTTCATAGCTCTCTCCTTGCATCTGTTGTAAGATTATTAAACGTGGCTGATAATACGACCATTATTATCTGAAAGCAAGCAGGAATTTAATTAAAAGCAAAGTTGGTTGTTCCAAATGGAACAACCAACTTTGCTGCGATGCTTTTTTGTGCGGTGCTTATTAGACGCGCGGTTTGGCAATGTTGACTTTAAGTGCGCTATCGGCAAAGGAATAGCCATTGAACATGCTAATCGCCTTGTCTGCTTCCTCTTGTGAAGCCATTGCCACAAAGGCAAAGCCTTTCGACAAGCCGGAACCCTTATCCATAACAAGCTCGGCCGAAGAGACCGTTCCGGCTGTTGCGAACAAGGTATTGATTTCATCCTGTGTGGTGCTCTTGGCCAAATTTCCTACGTAAACTCTAATATCCATTTTATTACTTCCTTCTCCGGCAGTGCCGGAAATAAAAATGACCGCAACCCTATAAAAGGGTCGGCGGCCAAGGGGTGCGACAGAGATCCAGTTATTTATTACGCCTTCAGTTTAACACACATTCCATTCATAGACGGGGCAAACAACAATTCCAAATCTGAAGTCTTTTGCCACAAACCATATCTCTGCCAATCCTTTATAAAAATGCTTGATAAACTCATCTTATTCGCAATGACAATACGCGTCTATAATTCTCCAGCAATGAAATCCCTCAACCGTATCTTTCTCTGGCTCGCGCCGATTACCTTTCTGCTTATCTTTTTCTTCCAGCCGCTCGCACGGATCATCACGCTGGCGTTCGATTCTTCCGCATTCACGCAGAAAAATTTTGACGTCATTCTTTCCGTAACGGGATTTACCTTTTATCAAGCAATTCTTTCTACACTATTAACCTTCGTCCTCGGACTTCCCTCCGCCATCCTCTTCTCCCGCTTCGACTTCCGCGGCAAATCGCTTTTACGTGCGATTACGGCAGTTCCGTTCATGCTCCCCACCGTAGTAGTCGCCGCCGCCTTCAACTCGCTTGTTGGGTTACAAGTTACAGGTTACAAGTTACAGGTTTTCGACCTTCAACCTTCGACCTTCAACTTTTTACTGATTCTCAGCGCGCATGTTTTCTATAACACCACCATCGTAATTCGAATCGTCGGCAACGCCCTCTCGCGGCTTGATCCCAAACTCGAAGGTGCAGCGCGCTCCCTCGGCGCGGATACGTTCCACGTCTGGAAAGATGTCATCCTGCCGATTTTACGCCCTTCATTATTTGCCGCCGCGCTGCTCGTCTTCATGTTCGACTTCACCAGTTTCGGCGTCATCCTTTTATTAGGCGGCTCGAACTTCTCCACGCTCGAAGTGGAGATTTACCTGCGCGTACTCAAACTTCCCAACCTGCCGCTCGCCGCGTTACTGTCCGTCATTCAATTGATCTTCACCATCATCTTTTCGATCATCTACTCGCGCGCCATCAATCACACCTCAACGCAAACTGCTCCAAGATTTTCACTTGCCCGCAAACCAAAAACCACTCAAGAAAAAATCTTCATCACCACACTCTACTTTCTACTTTCTACTTTCTTCTTCCTCCCCTTAATCTCGCTCCCAGTTCGTTCATTAACCCGCCTCGAAGCGGATCGCGGTCAACGCGGCGAAGTTCAATACGGATTCACCATCGATTACTATAAAGAACTTTTTATCAACCGGCGCGGATCGTTGTTCTACGTCCCGCCGATTCAAGCCGCCGCCAACTCGCTGGGATATGCCACGCTCACGGTAATTCTCTCGCTCACATTGGGATATCCCGCCGCATCTGCGCTCGCCAAACCCACCCGCCTCGAAAAAATTCTCGACCCGCTGATCATGCTTCCGCTCGGCGCATCCGCGGTGATGCTGGGACTCGGCTTCATCATCACATTCGGGCGCGCGCTGGCATCACCGTTTTTCGTTCCGCTCGCGCACACGCTCATCGCATTGCCGTTTGTGATTCGCACATTGCAGCCTGCCATCGCATCCATCCCAAATCGGCTGAGAGAATCCGCGGCGATGTTGGGCGCGTCTCCTTTCCGCGTTTGGCAAACCGTGGATTTCCCCATCCTCTCGCGCGCCACGCTCAGCGCCGCGACCTTCGCCTTCACGGTCTCGCTCGGTGAATTCGGCGCGACGCTGCTACTCACGCGTCCCGAATATCCGACAATACCGATTGCCATTCAACGTTTCCTCTCCCAACCCGGCGGACTCAATTACGGTCAAGCAATGGCAATGGCAACTTTGCTTTTGGTATTGACCACCGCCAGCATTTTGCTGATCGAAAAAGTGCGCATCACCGACGACCTTTAACACAAAGGTCACAAAGTAAAAACTTGCGCCTCTTCCTTCCTTGTGTACTTCGTGTCCTTTGTGGTTAAAAGGTCTTTATAATAACCCCATGCTAGAACTCATCAACATCAAAAAATCATACGAGCAAAAACCCTTGCTCAAAAATATCTCCTTCAAAGTTGACGCAGGCAAAACCATCTGTCTGCTGGGCGCATCGGGCAGTGGAAAATCAACCATTTTGCGGATGATCGCTGGGCTGGAGTTTCCTGAAAGCGGATTGATTCTGTTTAACGATATTAACCTCGCCCCGATTCCGCCTCATCTCCGCGACTTCGGTCTGGTCTTTCAAGACTACGGATTATTCCCCCACCTCGATATTTTCAACAACGTCGCGTTTGGCTTGAAGATGAGAAACCTCCCCAAAGAAAAAATAAATATCCGCGTCAATGAAATGCTCGGGATGGTTAATCTGCAAGGATTTGAAAAACGCAAAGTGACCGAACTCTCCGGCGGCGAACAACAGCGCGTGGCATTAGCGCGCGCACTCGCAGTCCAACCGCGCCTGCTCATGTTCGATGAACCCCTCGGCGCATTGGACAGAACCTTGAAAGAAGATTTACTCAACGAGTTACGAAAGATTCTCGATAAAACAAAAATCCCCGCCATCTATGTCACCCACGACCACGATGAAGCCTTCGCAATCGCAGACCGTATCCTGCTGCTGCACGACGGCGAAATCATCCGCGACGGCGCACCCGACGACGTTTGGAAAAACCCGAATTCAATTCAAGCCGCGCGGATGCTCGGCATAAAATCCCCCCTCCTTTCGGGAGAGGGCTAGGGTGAGGGAATATGAACATTTTGAAGAAAAACCTCGCGAACGAAGTCACCTGGCAATATGAAGGTGTAGTGCTGAGTCGCGCAGAAAATTCCATCACACTCGAGGCTTTGTTCAACCGCGATGACATGCCTTTTCAGGAAATCACATTGAAGCGCAATGACCGCTTTGTTGAAACATTCTACAGTGATAAATGGTATAACATTTTTGAAATTTACGACCGCGATGATAAACAGTTGAAAGGCTGGTATTGCAACATCGGCATGCCCGCTGTGATCGATGCGGATTCTGTCTCGTATATTGATCTGGCTTTGGATTTATGGGTTTCAGTAGATGGGACGCAAACCGTTTTGGATGAAGATGAATTGGAAGAATTAAATCTGGATGCTGAATTAAAGCAGAAAGTATATGAAGGTCTGCGCGAATTGCAGAAGCAATTTAAAACAAAAAATCCTCCGCGTTGATGCGGAGGATTTTTTAAGAGAATATTTAGCCGCCAAGCGATTGAACGATCTGATCGCCAAAGAACCAGCCGCCGAGAAGGAAAGCACAGCAGCAGCAAAACAGTACAACAACGACGACAGCAACAATGATCATTGTGTTGTTTTTCTTGGGCGCTTCGGGGGAAACAGGCATCTCATTCATGATTTTTTCTCCTTGAAATTTTTCGTAATTATATCAGGCTGTTTGCACCTTACGGCGCGAAAGCCACCATGTCAGAAGTACTATAAACACGATCAGCAGGAAGCCCATCATGATCGGCAAAACCAGCGCAAGTATTGATACGCCTGCTGCTGCCACATCTTCCGCGATGCTCACGGGGACATTGCCCATGCCGCCCGTTGTGGCGGTTACCGCCGGGCGCACAGCGACTGATTTAACCGCATGGACGCTCCCCGCAACCAGCAATCCGCACGCCAGCGCGATGACGGGATTAACATCCGTGATGACTTTCGCGCTTGCAGCGAATGCGATCGCGCCAGCCGCGGGACGCACCACGGTTTGGATCAAATCGTTGACGTGATTGATCGCGGGGATTTTATCCGCCAGCGTTTCGATGATGACCAGTATGCCCAACAGGATGAGAATCCACGGGTTGGCGATCAGATCCCAGGGCTGGTTGAGTTTAAGCGTGTCGGGGAAATAATGCGCGATCACGCCTACCGCCAACAGGGGAATGTACGCGTTCAATCCTGCGCTGGCTGAAAGCCCGAATGCTGAAAAAACACCGAGTAAGGTTTCCATTTTTTCTCCTTTTGAAATACTATCCTGTAATTCCGGGCAGCCCGCCCCAGGTGCCGGTGAGCTGCAAGCGGAACAGGTCAATGCTGAGGATCATCAACAAAGCAATCGTCAAGCCCGCCAAAAACGGCATCCACAGTTGACGTGGATTCTCAAAGGAATTATCCTGCCGCATGATCATGAGCCACAACATGGCAAAGACAGTCACCAGCAAAGATAACGCGCCAATCGCGCTGACGTATGCGGCGGGATAAAGCACAATGGGACTATCGGTAAGGATAAGCAAATTTACAACAATAACCAGCACAACGAGAATGCCAAACGATTTCCATTCAAGCGCGGGACGATCATCCATTTGACGCCAGAGCGTTTGGTTGACAACGGGATATAAAACCGCTGCCAGCGCAATCCCCATTCCGCTGCCGGTGAAGAGACGCAGCACGCTGTTAGGCATATATAGGTTTGGAATAAAGTCGAGTTTACCTTGCGAAGTTTGCTTAAGCAAATAAAGATATGAGTTGCTTCCATCAATACCAAAGGCGAGGAAAAATAAAATAAGTGCCGCGATAATTCCACGTGAGGGCAGTTTGCTTTTTTTACCGCTGATGAAAATTTGAAAAATAAGCGCAAGTCCCGCCGCGTAAAATTCTCCTGTGCAGCGCGCACAAAGCGGAAGTTGGCGATCTCCGATCTGAAACGAGCGCGCATCAATGCGGTGACAGACCGCGTAACCAATCGCATCCAATTTTCCAAGCGCACCTTCGGGGGCAATATACATCCATGCCGCAATGGCAAATATCGCCGCGATCGGAACAAGCCACCTCATTAAAGATTCAAAACGTGATGTTTGATTTGTTTTCATCGTTCATATTATATGGGGGATGAAGATGAATTGCAAGAAAGACAGGAATGGGTAGACAAGTAAACACGTAGACACGTAGGCAAGTAGACATGTATACTTATTTACATATCTATTTGTCTATTTACCCCAAGGAGAATCAGCCATGAAGAAAATTGGAATCCTAACAGGCGGCGGTGATGCGCCTGGATTGAACGCAGTCATTCGCGCAGCAGTCAAAACCGCGATCAATGTTTACGATTGTCAGGTATTTGGAATCAAGAACGGATATGACGGTTTTCTCGATCAGGATGGAATTATCCCATTGGGCATGGCGGATGTGCGCGGAATTTTGCCGCGCGGCGGGACGATCCTCGGTGCAGCAAATCGCGGCAATCCGTATGCGCGCAAAATTATCCGCGACGGCAAGGAAGTTACGATAGATGTTTCAGATGAAATTGTAAAAGGCATAAAAAGATTAGAACTCGATGCGCTGCTCGTCCTCGGCGGCGACGGCACATTGCGCAGCGCGCATGAACTCGCGCAAAAAGGCGTGCCCGCAATCGGCGTTCCCAAAACAATTGACAATGATATCGGCGGCACGGAGATCACATTCGGTTTTGATACTGCGCTCAACATCGCCACCGAAGCATTGGATCGCTTGCATACCACCGCCGAGTCGCATCACCGCGCGATGGTGCTTGAATTGATGGGGCGCGACGCGGGTTTCATCACATTGCAGGCGGGCATCTCCGGCGGCGCGGATGTGATTCTGATTCCAGAGATTCCTTTTAAGTTCGAGAACATCATCGCAAAAATTCGCGAACGCGCTGATAAGGGCAGCAAGTTCAGCATCATCGCCGTGTCTGAAGGTGCGAAACCCGAAGGCGGCACGCAAGTCTTTTCGCGCATCGGGGATGAAATCTATGTGCCGCGCCTCGGCGGGATCGGTCAAGCGGTCGCGGAATATATCGAGAAGCAGGGATTTGAATCACGCGTCACCGTATTGGGACATCTGCAGCGCGGCGGGACTCCCACCTCGTTTGACCGTTCGCTCGCCACGCGCTATGGCGCTGCCGCTGTTCGCCTTGCCGCGCGCGGCGGATTTGACCGCATGGTCGCGCTGCAAAGCGGAAAGATCACCGACATCCCGCTCGAAGAAGCGATTGCCATTCCCAAGCGCGTTCAGTTGGATGACGACGCAGTGATTACGGCGCGAAATATTGGCGTGTCTTTTGGGGATGAGGAGTAGAGAATAGAAAGTGGAAAGTAGAAAGTAGAAAGCGGGGGGAAAGAGAATGGAGAAGGGAGAAGGGAGAATGGTTATATAGAAAGCAGCGTGAGTTTCCACTCTCGCGCTGTTTTTTTATTCAAGCGCTACTTCCTTGCTTTATAAAACCTGCGGCTGTATACTCTCAAAGTTGGGCAAATTATCTTATCTAATTCAGGAGAAAATTTATAGTATGAACGCCTTGTTTGCAAAAAAATGGTTATCTCGGTTTACAGTCGCTTGCCTGCTCGGGGTTTTGACAATCACTCCCGTATTGAATGTCGCCGCTCAACCCTTGTCCGCTACGACGGATGATTTTGTCATCACAGTCAAGACCGACAACGCTGGCGTGTCTTTGTCTACGCAATTTATCATCCCTACCACTGGGAGCGGATACAACTACAACGTGGACTGCAACAATGATGGCACAAACGAAGCCACCGCGCAAACTGGCAATTACACTTGCAGTTACGACATCGTGGGGACGTACACCGTTCGCATTAAAGACAACAGCGGACTTGGCACAGGCTTTCCGCGCATTTATTTCAACAACGGCGGCGATAGAAAAAAACTTCTGACCATTGCGCAATGGGGCACAGGCAAATGGACTTCAATGGCTTCTGCGTTTTATGGTTGCCAAAGCGTGACCATGACCGCCACGGATGTCCCCAACCTTTCGGGCGTGACCGATATGAGCAGCATGTTCAGTGGCGCCTATGCCTTCAATGGAGACATTGGCGCGTGGAACACCGCCAGCGTGACCAATATGAGCGGCTTGTTCACTTATGCCACCTTCTTCAATCAAGACATTGGCGCGTGGAACACCGCCAGCGTGACCAATATGAATAATATGTTTGGTTACGCCGGAGTCTTCAACCAGAACATCGGCGCGTGGAACACCGCCAGCGTGACCAATATGAATCAGATGTTTTTTAGCGCTGACGACTTCAATCAAGACATTAGCGCGTGGAACACCGCTAATGTAACCAATATGGGCGGTATGTTTTATTTTGATACTCTCTTTAACCAGAACCTTGGCGGGTGGAATGTGAGCTCGCTGCTCAGCGCGAGCAGTATGTTCGCCAGCGCGGGGCTCTCCACCTCCAATTACGACGCGCTGCTCATCGGCTGGAACGCGCAGAACTTAAAACCATCCGTGACCTTAGATGGCGGAAGCGCCAAATACTGCCTTGCCGCCAGCGCCCGTGCCAACATGATTGCCTCCGATTTATGGACAATCAGCGATGGCGGGTTCGTCGCTTGCCCTGAAATAGATATCGCGCAAAGCGGGACGCCAATTGCCGACGGCGGAACATATGACTTCGCCGACCACGCCCTCAACTCCAACACCGACGCGGTATTTACCCTCGCCAACAGCGGACCCGCCGACCTGACGCTGACAACTCCCATCAGCATCAGCGGAGTCAATGCCAATCAATTCAGCATTCAAGTGCAGCCCGTTTCGCCCGTGTCGGCTTCTGGTCAGACCACCTTTACCATTCGTTTTCATCCCACTTCCGCAGGCGTGAAGACCGCAACGATTTCCATTGCCAGCAATGACGAGAATGAAAACCCCTACGATTTAACGATTACTGGCAGCGGACCTATCGAACGGGCCATTAATGGCGGCTTCAACATCTACTCAGGCGTATCCAAGATTCCCACCAACTGGGTCAAGAGCAAAAACTTCGCCTCAACCGATGGGAAAAATACCAAAGTTAAGAAAGAAGGCACAGCTTCGGTCAGAATCGGCGGCGCAATTAGCAAAATAAAAACCTTATCACAAACGTTGACCTTAAGCGGAAGCGCAGGCCAGCGCTTCGCATTCTCATACTCGGTCAAAGGCAGCGCCATCCCCACCAGCGGATTATGCCAAGCGCAAGTCTTTTTCTATAAAGGCTCTACGCTGGTGGGCAAAAGTTCCGCGTTGAAATGCTCCACAGGAACGTATAACTGGAAGAAAAAGAGTCTCGCTTTTAATTCCCCTGCGGCTTATACAAAAGTGATGATCAAATTCACCTACTCCAACGCCAGTGGAACGGTGTATTTTGATGGGGCTAGTTTGGTGAAATAGAGAATAGAGAATGGTTAATAGAAACAGCGCGAGTCTCAAAACTCGCGCTGTTCTTTTATTTAACTATTCGACTAAAAAACTATGTAACTATAAAACTACCCAACTAAAAACCTAAATCATGAACTTCCCGTCTTTATATAACAACTCACCGTCCACAAGGATTTCGGAGTCTTTACGCATATCGCAAATCATATCCCAATGGATCGCGGATTTATTTTTGGAGCCGGTCTCGGGGTAACCCGCGCCGAGCGCCATGTGGAATGACCCACCGATCTTTTCATCAAACAGAATTTGCCCCGTGAATTTGCTGATGTCAAAATTCGTGCCGATCGCAAACTCGCCGAGATAGCGCGAGCCTTCATCAGACTCAATCATCCTGACCAGATACTCTTCATTCTTTTCGGCTTTTGCCTGAGCAACGCGCCCGTTGCTGAATGTCAATTCCGCGCCTTCAACAGCGACACTGCCATAAATGGCGGGGTAGGTGAATTTCACCCAACCGTTCACAGAATCTTCCACCGGGCCTGTGTAAATTTCGCCGTCGGGCATGTTGTATGTGCCAAATGAATTCAGGAATGTGCGGCCTTTGACGGACAGCGTCAAGTCGACATTCGGTCCGCGCAGAGTGACTTGATTTTTACCTTTCATAAAGTCAACCGCTTTTTGTTGATCTTTTTCAACGCCTTCCCAAAACTTGATCGGGTCATCTTCATGCGCATGAACGGAATTAAAGACGAAGTCTTCGTACTCGCGCAGGCTCATGCCTGCATCCTGGGCAAAGGCTTCGGTGGGATAAAGGGTCGTGACCCATTTGAAGATTCCTTCCGCGCCGCGACGCATCTGCGCTTCGGTGATGACGCTCGTGGCTTTGCCGCGTCGCTGTGAGCGGGATGAATCCATGTTCGTCTGTGAGCGCGTATTGGTGGTCGAATGAATCCGAATGCGCGATTCGAATCCGTCATACGCTAATTTTTGGAAAGGGGGCACATAATCCAACTGCGCGTCGTTGCCTTTCATAATCAGCAAATCTTCGTGTCCGGGGAAAAACATATCGGGGAGTTGCAGCAACGGAACGGGATGCCCGCCTTTTTCTAATATCTTGAGGTAGAGTTCGCGCACAAGCGGTTCGGCGACGGTGGTCGCTTCGATCAAAACGCGGTCGCCGGGTTTTACGCGGGCGGAATGTTGAACCAATATATCGGCAAATTTTGAAACACGGGGGTCAGCCATTAACAATGCTCCTTAAAGTGTATGCAAATTTTTAAAATTATACATCACATATTCATGATAAATTGTCACCTAAGGATTTGTAACTTTTGTCATGTATACATTTGGCTAAAAATGGATATGATAGATGATATTGGTAGACGTTTAACCGTAAGGAGCAAAAAATGACGATCTCTACAAAACCAACAACGGCCTGGGCTGAAGTGGATGAAAACGGACGGCTGATTTTGCCGCCCGATGTGATGTCGCGTTTTGGTCTGCAGCCCGGCGCAAAAGTCCGTCTGGATGAAGGCGGGAATTTTGTGCGTATGCATCGCCCGGTGACTCACCTCACAAAAGTTTATATCGAGCCGACTGTCGCATGCAACCTCGATTGCATCACCTGTTTTCGCAACGCATGGGATCAACCCATCGGGCGCATGACCGAGGAAACTTTCGAAAAAATTCTGGACGGCTTGAAGCAAATGAATCCTATTCCCAGCGTCTATTTTGGCGGGATCGGCGAGCCGCTTTTTCATGTCAAAACAATCGAATGGATTCGGCGCGTAAAGGAACTCGGCGTCAAAGTGGAACTCATCACCAACGGAACGATCCTGACCGAGAAAAAATCCCGCGAGCTGATCGACGCGGGTCTGGATGTGTTGTGGGTCTCGCTCGACGGCGCGACTCCTGAAAGTTTTGGCGATGTGCGCCTGGGCGCGGAACTTCCACTCATTCTCGAAAATTTGCGCCGCTTCTCCAAAATGCGCGGCGGCGGGCACTTCCCCAAACCTGAGATCGGCGTTGCGTTCGTTGCGATGAAACGCAATATCAACGACTTGCCCAAGGTCATCAATCTGGGAAAAACTTTCGGCGCAAAATATTATTCTGTCAGCAACGTGCAGCCCGCCACGCCCGAAATGCAAGCGGACCGTTTGTACACGCGCACCATGCGGAATATTGCATATCTGCCCTCGCCCATGCTTCCGAAACTTAGCATCCCAAAAATGGATTTCAATGAAGATACACAAGCCGCATTGACCGAAGCATTCAACAGCGGATGCAATGTCAGCTTTGCCGGGAATAATTGGGGCGGCGCCAATGATGTCTGTAACTTTGTGGAAAGCGGAACGTTGTCGATTGCGTGGACGGGCGATGTCAGTCCATGCTGGCCGCTGATGCACACGCACACAAGTTACTTGCACGACAAGCCGAGAATTTCAAAGAAGCATGTAATCGGAAATGTCAGGGAAAAGACCGTCGAAGAGATTTGGCGCGACCCCGCTTATGTCAATTACCGCGAGCGCTTGCATAACTTTGTCTTTGCGCCGTGTACATTCTGTGGCGGCTGTGACCTCTCCGAAACCAATGAAGAGGATTGTCTTGGCAACTCCGATTTCCCCGTCTGCGGCGGATGTCTTTGGGCGCAGGGAATTATTCAATGCCCGTAGCGCCCCGTAGCACGGGATTTATCCCGTACACCGTCACGGGATAAATCCCGTGCTACGGAAAAACTTGATCAATCTTTTCGATCAGTTGTGGATTTAAAGTTTCCATGCGATTTGTTTCGCTGGAGAAGGAAAGCAGCAAGCCGATGCTGATGCTGATGATCACCAGCAGGTTTCCCATTGTTATAAAAATTTTGGATAAGACAATATTCTTTTTTGAGATATTGGTGACCCATTGCCAATATCCCAAAATAGCAAGCAATGTGATTTGGGAGATAAGGTCAACTAGAAAGCGGGTTTGGCTGAAGAAGTAATATAGCAGGGTGAGGAGGTTGATGATCAACGAGCCTGCGAGAAGATAAATGAAAAAATAATAGGTTGGGGAATGTTCTTTTTTCTTAGCGAAGAAAAGACCGGAGATGAAGATCAAAAACGGCGCGCCGAAAAGTAATCCGGTTACGGGGCCTGCCGCGTAGAAATAAGTCTCGGGGAAATTGGTGTTGATGATCGGTTTGATGAAGGGGAATTTCGAAATCATCTCAAACGGCTGGAAGAGATAGTTGTATAAATTCAGGGAAAAATATTCGGGACGAAAAACCCAATCCATGTGTTTGTTGAGATTGAAGACAGTGATTTGGTAACGCAAACCAAACTCGAAGGGCGAGTCGAAGCGCGCCCAGTTGTACCAGCCAATTGCAAGCGCGCCGAGTCCCAGCGGAATGAAAATCGCAGAAACCTCTTGAATATATTTTTTCCTGTTGAGGGGTTTGCGCGAGTCTTTTGCGATCCAGAAAGATATCAGCGCTGCGAAAAAAATCACCGAAAAAACATTAATCGCACGTGAGCCGACGGAGCAGGCCCAAAACAGACCGGCAAGGAAAAGATATTTTTTATTGAGCGAATCTTCTTCAAATGCTAAAAGCGCAAAGTAAGCGCCGCCGATCAAAAAGAATTGGCCCGCGCCGATGGCGGCTTCGTAGACTTGCGGAATATTCAACGACCAGGGAATCGGCGCGATGAACCCGATCAATGGGATGCATGGGAACACAATCCACGCGGAGAGTTGCGGAAAAAATCTCCGCCATAGTTTTAGGATGATGAGCGAGTTGAAGATCAATAATCCGGCAGCGAAGAAATAAACGAGATAAATATCCGTGATCGGTTTTGCGAGCAAGCGCTGCAATGGCGCAATCAATAAAGATGGAATGGGACCCCAATATAAATAAAATCTTCCTTTGTATAACGATAGGTCCCAAACCTCATCACTGAAGGCTGGACGGTTGTTCGGGTCGTTGGGGTCAACGGCTTCGAGTAATGCTTTGCCGGGCTCGCGGTCGAGATAGAGATGGCCTTTGTTGAATCCATCCGCGAGTTGGGTGTAATAATGGGTGGTGTGATCCCATGTTGTGAAATTTCCGTAGGTGATGAACCATGCGTAAACGCTAAAAATCACCGCCCAAATATGCGCGAGTAAAAACAGGCTTTTGATGTTTTCTGAATTAAGGATTGACACAGGTTTCTTGAAAAAGAAAACGGAAATTAAAACCAGAATGATTCCAAAAAATAATAAGATGAGGCGCGAGGAACTCCAATCAGCATTGGGGTCGATGCCAAGTTGATATGCAAAGATCGCCGCGAGCGCGCAGAGGATTCCATCCAAGCATAAAAAAACAGGAACAACGTGACTGGAAAAAGAGGCTTTGTCCATGAATTCAATTCTACCGCTTGTCACATAATTTACTTAACTTTTTTGTATGATACTTTGTAACTCACCTTACGCAATGTCGTTCTGAGCGAAGTGAAGAACCTCTACGATTATCTTAGAGGCCCTTCGCTGCCGCTCAGGGTGACACGCTTGAGTGCGCAAGGTGAGTTACTTAACTTTTTTGTATGGTACTTTGTAAATGAATTTATACAAAAGGGTTGTAAAATATATTCACTACTGCCCAGCAGATTGCTGACAGACTCCAGAGTCACAACTTCCTTTAGGGAGATACACATGACCGAACCCAATTCCAAACCGATCTACCGCATTGCAGACTTACACCAATCAGATCGACCGCGCGAGCGTTTGGCGGCGCTGGGTCCGCAGGCGTTGACCAATGCCGAGCTGATCGCTATTCTGCTGCGCGTGGGCGTAGCGGGCGAAAATGCCGTGGAGGTTGGCCAACGTTTGCTGCAAAAATTTGGCGGCATCAGCGGTTTGCATCGCGCTTCGATGAAGGAATTAATCGCCCAGCACGCCATCGGTGAGGCGAAAGCCGCGCAGATCAAAGCCGCAATCGAGTTGGGTAGAAGGCTGACCCTTGAGTCGCCTGCGGAACGCGCATCCATTAATAGTCCCGCGGATGCGGCTGCGCTGCTGCAATACGAAATGTCCGCTTTGGAGCAGGAACATCTGCGCGTGATTCTATTGGATAGAAGAAATCACGTTTTGGAAATCGTCGAGGTGTATAAAGGTTCGGTCAATTCTTCACAGGTGCGGGTTGGCGAATTGTTCAAGGATGCGATTCGTGTGAACGCGTCCGCGTTGATTGTGGCGCACAATCACCCCAGCGGCGACCCAACTCCCAGCCCCGATGATGTGGCGGTGACGCGCGCGATCGTGCAGGCGGGGAAACTACTCGACGTTGATGTGCTTGATCACATGGTTATCGGTCAAGGCAGGTGGGTTTCATTGAAGGAACGCGGATTGGGATTTTCGTAAGCATGAAAGTAATAAATTGAATGTGATTTATAATTATCATATGAGCAAAATTCGCAGACCTCTTATTCGCAAGTTTGCAAAGCAGGTGGCAAAACAGTTCAACCCGCAGAAAATCATCCTGTTCGGTTCGTATGCGTATGGCAAGCCGACGGAAGACTCGGATGTGGACATTTTGGTCATCATGCCATTCAAAGGGCGCAATCCCGAAAAAGCCACAGAGATTTGGATGGCGACCAAGCCCAAGTTCCCCATTGATATTATGGTACGCAAGCCCGCCGAATTAAAGAAACGAATTCAAATGGGAGATTTTTTTATACAAGAGATCGTTGAAAAGGGAAAAGTCCTTTATGAAGCCGCTCACGCTTGAATGGGTTGAAAAAGCCGAAAACGATTGGGGGTCTTTGAATCTCGAAATGCGCGTGCGTAAAAATAAAAACCACGATGCAGTTTGTTTCTTTGCCCAGCAGTGTGTTGAAAAATATCTCAAGGCGCGCCTGAAGGAGACATTATGACGATACACATTTTTCGAGATAAAGCAATTTCATCACAGATTCAGGAAATGCTGGTTGCATTTTTAGATATGCGGATGATCAAAATCGTTGTTGATGTTGAACGTGAAATTCTTGCGGGCGGAAGCGGAATGCATTACGAATGTGAACAAATTTTATTAAACGAGGGCAGCGCACAGGAAAATTTATGGGGCGCAAATTGGTTTCCTGACGAACAAAGCGTGGAGTTCGAATCCTTAATAAATATTCGCCCGCGCCAAAACCGAAGTATCCTTATTCAAGATGAAAATATCTGCCGGGAAGTTGAGCGTATTACGCGTAAATTTCTTGGAGGAGTAATGCCATGACAATGTACGCTGAGTCGTTTACTAAAGAATCTCCCGCGCGGCAACTTGGAGCGTTGGCAGCCACGCTTGGGCGCATTGCTTCCTCCGCTGAAAAACCTGCGCGCGCAAAATCCATTATCCCCATGCTTGAAGAATGTTTGCAGTTCGTTGAATGGACGATTTCCCGTCAGCCTGAACCTGCCAATAAAGAATTGAATGATTTAAGCGTTATGCTCAAATTATGGCGCGATAGCTGGGAACAGGCGCAACTCAACCCGGGTTTGTGCGCGCTGTTGGCGTTTCAAGCAAAGAAATGGTCGGATCAGGTTTTGGAGTATTCAGGATTGCTGAATTAATGCGCTATGAAGCGCAGATGTGTTGCGGTGAAGTAGTGCGGGTAATTATTAAAAGACCTGACAGGTTTTATTAGGAACTTAGAAGTTAAATGCATGTTTTTTGTACAAGGACTTTTAAACACAAAGTACACGAAGTACGCGAAGGTTTTAAGGTCTTCCTTCGTGACCTTTGTGTACTTCGTGTTAAAGCCTTTTTGGTTTCGGCTTGTCCGAGTTAGGACTCGAGTCGATCGGCCTTCTATGAATCAAATGAGCTGCAATCAATTACAACTCTGTGAAAACCTGTCAGGTCTACCAGGTTACAGCATACCGCAGAAAATAGTGGATGCAGTACCGCAGGTATAAATGATGAAGACCTCCGAGGTTTCGCGCAAGCGCCTCGGAGGTCTTTTTGCGGGATATGGAATTTGCGCGAATGATATAATTTTATGAAAGGAACAGGAAACCCTCCCCAACAAATTTTTGGAGAAACATGATCATGAATATTCAAATCCGTAGTAAAGGGAATATCACCCTGCCCGCCGCGTTTCGCCAAAAATATGGATTGAAAGAAGGCCGGACACTTCGAATTATTGAAGTGGGCGACGGTTCCTTCTTTTTGGTCCCAACAGCAAGCAAGGTGATGAAGAGCGCGGATAAAGTGGCGAAGAAAGTAAAAGAAGCGAACGTAATTTTGGAAGACCTGCTCGAAACTTTGGATGAAGAACGCAAGCGCTACCAAGAGAATTAAGTAGGCATGAAAAATAGAGGTGACTTATGGTTACACTAACGCTATCTGATCAACAAATTGTGGATTTGGTTAAACAGCTGCCGCCTACATCGAAGCAGACTGTGCTGGAAGCTTTAATGGAAGAACGACAGATGTGGTGGGATATGACGCTTTCTAAAAGTGAGGAAAAATTGCGAAAATTGGCAAATCAACGCGGTTTGGATTGGAACAACATGTCTGAAAATGAACGCGAAAATTTTATAGATGACCTGTTGCATGAGTAACCGTTTATGATAAAGGCTGTTTTCGACACAAACATTCTGTTTTCCGCAACCGGCTGGCGCGGCAGCCCGTATCAGTGTTTAAAATTGGCGCGTGATAAAAAAGTGACGCTGATCATGTGCCGTGAAATTCTGACTGAATATCACGAAAAATTACAAACCAAACTTGACATGACACCGGAGCAGGCAACCCGCACGGTCGCGGAGATTTTAGCTTGTTCAACCGTAGTTGAGATCAAAAATGATTTGCGCGTTGTTCTGGATGACCCGGATGACGACATGGTCGTCGAATGCGCTGTCGCAGGCAAGACGGCTTACATTGTTTCGGGAGATCGTCATCTGCTTAATCTAAAAGAATATGAAGGGATTGTTGTAATACGAGCAAATGAATTTCTCGGCTTGATTGCCGAAAATACCGATGAGTAACACAGACCTTCGAGTTCTCGCAGAACTCGAAGGTCTTTTTGCAAAAAGTGACATTCGCCGCTTGCTATTTAATATGCGCGCTTGTATAATGACTTAAATACTTTTTCCATCCAACATCAATGGCGGGGGAAATTCATTATTTCTCACTTCGAAACCCGCACGGGGGATTTAGCAACAAGGTAGATGACCAAAAAAGGAGATGAAACCATGTCCGCAAAAAAGAATACTATCCTGTTCTCTTTGTTTGTGATTGTCAGCCTGCTCTTTCAATCTGGATTCACCACACCCGTGCTAGCCAGCCCGCAGGCTGCGCCTGCTGTCAATGCGCCGCAAGCCAGTATTCCAAGCGCCGCATTCACCACTTGCGCGGCCATAATTGGAATCCCGCCAGCCGAGTGCGAGGCGCTGGTAGCCCTGTACAACAGCACTGATGGCCCACACTGGTTCGATACAACAAACTGGCTGCAAACAGATAGCCCATGTAATTGGTATGGAGTGGGTTGCGCTGCAAGCCATGTGACAGGGTTAAATCTGTACGGCAAGCAATTGACCGGCAGCATCCCTGCGGAATTAGGTAGTCTGACAAACCTGAATAACCTCCAACTGAGCTATAACCAATTGACCGGCAATATCCCGGTGGAGTTGAGTAACCTGACAAACCTAAATTCCCTCAATCTATCCTATAACCAATTGACCGGCAGCATCCCGGCGGAACTGGGCAACTTGACAAATCTATCAGAACTTGATCTATCCTATAACCAATTGACCGGCAATATCCCGGTGGAATTGAGTAACCTGACTAATCTATTGAGACTCTATCTGTCCTATAACCAATTGACCGGCAGCATCCCGGCGGAATTGGGAAACCTGACAAATCTAAACTACCTCTATTTGGACTATAACCAACTCAGCGGTATGTTTCCAGCCACCTTCACTGCCAGCAACCTGCCCAATCTGTATACCTTGGCCTTCGATTGCTGGATAACCTCCACCGACGCAGACGTAATTGCTTTTATTGCGACCTTCAAGGGCGAAGGCTGGGATCTCAACACCTGCGCGCCCTTTACCAGCTGCGCGGCGGTAACTGAAATCCCGGAAACAGAATGTGATGCGCTGGTAGCCTTGTACAACAGCGTTAACGGCCCATACTGGGGCGGTACTTGGCTACATACAGACCGCCCCTGTGCTTGGATTGGTGTCAACTGCACTGCGGACCATGTGACACAGTTGTATCTGGGCAGTAACCAATTGGCCGGTAGCATCCCAGCGGAATTGGGCAACCTAACTAATCTATTGGCACTCTTTCTGTCCTATAACCAATTGACCGGCAGCATCCCGGCGGAATTGGGCAACCTGACGAATCTCAATGAACTCTGGCTGAGCGATAACAAATTGACCGGCAGCATCCCTGCGGAACTGGGCAGCCTGACGAACCTCCATCGGCTTGATCTATCCCATAACCAATTGACCGGCAGCATCCCGGCGGAATTGGGCAATCTGACGAACCTGACATATCTCTATCTGTCCTATAACCAATTGAGCGGCACGTTTCCAGCTACCTTCATCGCCGCCAACCTGCCCAACCTCTCTAGCTTGACCTTTGATTGCGGGCTAACCTCGACCGACCCAGCTGTGATCACCTTTATTGCGATTTTCGAAGGCGTGGGCTGGGAGTTGAATACCTGCACGCCCTATACCAGTTGTACGGCAGTAATTCAAATCCCAATAACAGAGTGTGACGCTCTGATAATCCTGTACAACAGCGCTAATGGTCCAAACTGGCACCTTAAAGGAAGCTGGCTGCGAACAGACACCCCTTGTAATTGGCATGGCGTTTCGTGCGCGCCAGACCTTGTTGTGCCAAGGTTGTACCATGTGAAAGGGTTGTTCCTGTTCAATAACCAATTGACCGGCAGCATCCCGGTGGAATTGGGCAACCTAACGAACCTACAGAGTCTCGATCTATCCTATAACCAATTGACCGGCAATATCCCGGTGGAGTTGAGTAACCTGACAAACCTACCGAGTCTCGATCTGTCCAGTAACCAATTGGCCGGCAGCATTCCAGCTGAACTGGGCAGCCTGACGAATTTAGGGTATCTCAATCTGTCCAGTAACCAATTGGCCGGCAGCATCCCGGCGGAATTGGGAAACCTGACGAATTTAGGGTATCTCAATCTGTCCAGTAACCAATTGACTGGCAGCATCCCAGCGGAACTGGGCAACCTGACAAATCTATCGGAACTCGATCTATCCCATAACCAATTGACCGGCAGCATCCCAACGGAACTGGGCAACCTGACAAATCTCAATAATCTCTTTTTGGACCATAATCAACTCAGCGGTGCATTTCCAGCCACCTTCATCGCCAGCAACTTGCCGAATCTGACTAACTTGACCTTCGATTGCTGGATAACCTCCATTGACGCAGACGTAATTGCTTTTATTGCGAACATTGTGGGAGACGGCTGGGAGCTCAACATTTGTGCCCCCTTTACCAGCTGCGCGGCGGTAACTCAAATCCCAGAAACCGAGTGTGATGCGCTGGTCGCCTTGTACAACAGCACTAACGGCCTAGAGTCGGCGGAAAATTGGCTAAGTACAGATACCCCTTGCAATTGGTTTGGTGTGCATTGCATTGCGGGTCACGTGACACTTTTGAATGTGTACTCCCTGACCGGCAGCATTCCGGCGGAACTGGGCAACCTGACAAACCTAACACGTCTTTCGCTAGGGAGTAACCTGTCTGGCAGCATTCCAGCGGAATTGGGCAACCTGACAAACCTAAATTCCCTCAATCTGTCCAGTAACCAATTGACCGGCAGCATCCCGGCGGAATTGGGTAACCTGACGAATCTCAATGAACTCTGGCTGAGCGATAACAAATTGACTGGCAACATCCCGGCGGAATTGGGCAACCTGACAAATCTACCAGAACTCTATCTGAACAATAACCAATTGACCGGCAGCATCCCGGCGGAACTGGGTAGCCTGACAAATCTAGAGGTTCTCGGTCTGTCTAATAACCATTTGACTGGTAGCATTCCGGCGCAACTGGGCAACCTGACGAACCTAATTAACCTCGACCTATCCCATAACCAATTGACCGGCAGCATCCCGGCGCAATTGGGTAACCTGACGAATCTGAATTACCTCGATTTGTCCGGTAACCAATTGACCGGCAGCATTCCAGCGGAATTGGGCAACCTGACAAACCTAAATTCCCTCAATCTGTCCAGTAACCAATTGACCGGCAG
>VFKN01000183.1 GCA_009885525.1 Anaerolineaceae bacterium
AGCATGTCGCTGCGAGGCGCTCTTGTTCTTGCCGAAGCAGTCTCCTCATCAAGAAGATTGCTTCGTCGGAAAGAGCAAGAGCCCTCCTCGCAATGACATGGCTGAGTAGTTACAACGCAGATGAACGCGGATTTTTTTGAAGAAACGCCCGAAAAAACGCCTTGAATCCGCGTTTTCCGCGCTCGTCCGCGTCCTAATTTTAAGAGTATAAGATAATCAGAAGCAGAACATTATTTTGATACACAAGGAGACTCTAATGAAACAAATCTCGATATTCATGAACATTGTTTTAGTTTGTATTTTGACTCTTATGATTATGCCCGCATCCAGCGCGCGCGCATCCACGCCGACCCCAACCCCGGCGGCAGAGATAACATCAGCGCCCGCATGTGATACGACGCGCACCGTGCAAGTCAGCGGGACGGCAGTTATCAATGTTGTTCCCGACCGCGCATTGATCCAACTCGGCGTGCAATCCAATGGCAAGACACCCGCAGAAGCGGAAGATATCAACACGGCCGCAATGCAAAAAATCATCAAAGCCTTGAATTCTCTGAAAATTGAATCAAAGGATATCGCCACCGATTGGTATTACGTTACGCCTGTCTATAAAGATTATGCGCCCACTTCAATTACAGGCTACCAGATCAACAACACCATCGCTGTGACCGTGCGCGATATTAAACAAGTCAGCAAGGTTGTATCTTCTGCATTGAAAGCCGGTGCGAATCAAGTGATCAATGTGGAGTTGTACACGAGTGAATTGAGAAAATACCGCGACCAGGCACGCGAACTGGCAGTGAAAGCCGCGCAGGAAAAAGCATCCCTGCTGGCTAATGCGGCGGGCGCACAAACGAACTGCGTTATCTCCATCAACGAGAATGTTTCTTCCTACTACAACGGTTGGTGGTATGGCGGCAATAACAGCGCGCTCTGGACTCAAAACGTGTCGCAGAATGTGGCTCCAAGCGCAGGCAATGCAGGCGGTGAAAGCGCGCTTTCAGAAACAGGGCCGGTGAGTTTAGGTCAAATCTCTGTCCGCGCAGAAGTAACCACGATATTTGGTTTGAAGTGATATAGTCGGAGCAGCAATTTTCATTCTGAAAAACCTATATCCACAGATTGCGCAGATTTAGTAGATTTTTGTACTCATCAGCAAAAGGGTGAATAAACCCATTTTGTTTCTCTCTGTGTCTTCGTGACTCTATGGCTTAAAAAATGTTCGGCTTATTCCTGACAATAACGAGGATAATTAGAGTTTCTTTGGGTACAATAAACACGACCATAAATAATCCGATACTCACTATAGGACATCAACATGAAAAAAATAATCACCCTGCTTTTGATATCTTTCCTGCTCACCGCATGTGATGTGTGGAACGCGCAGCCGCAACCCTTCCCCGTGTGGACCGCGGTGCCTTCCGGCCTACCGAACATTATCACAGCCACGCCGATCATCCTGTCCCCCAATGTGATCGTCGTCACGCCGATCACGCCCACCAATACTGAAGTCCCCTCGCCGACCATCGCGCCGACATTTACACCTGTCACGCCAACCGAGACGGCCACCATTGTGCTCGCGCCAGCGCTTGGAGTGGATATCCTCGGCTGCAACACCGGCATCGACATCACACACGGCATGGGCGAAGTGACCAATGCTTACGTGACCGTCAAGAATACCGGCAACGTGGATCTGCCCAACACCTGCGCCCTGCTCCGCGCCATTGATGAGGGACGCGAACATCCCGATAAAAAAGTGTGCGTTCCCAATTTGCCCGTACAGAGTCAAGTCACATTGAAATTGACCGTTGACTCCACTTATAAAGAAGGCACCATCATTCAAGTGGACGCGACATCAAACGATGTGATTCTCATGCGCGTGGATAAACAAGCCTGCACCGATATTTCCCTCTTCGGCGGCGCGCCATCCGATTTGGGCGTGGTCAAGCCGATACAATAGTTAAAAAATTAACACATCGATCTTGTTTTACTTTGAGGAGAAATAAAATGTCTGAAATCAAATACGAAATTATCAAAAGGATCGGCGTGCTGTCCAAATCCGCTTCGGGGTGGACAAAGGAAATCAACCTGATCAGCTGGAATGACGAAGACGCAAACTACGATATCCGCGAATGGTCACCGGATCGCCAGAAGAGAGGCAAAGGCGTGACCCTGTCCATGGAAGAGTTATCTGCACTAAAAGCGTTATTAAACAACATTGAACCATGATAAAGAAAAGACCTCTGAGACGGAGGTCTTTTCTTTACGCCACAGGCAGTGTGAATGTAAACGCACTACCTTTATTTTCGCCTGCACTCTCCGCCCAAATTTTTCCACCTTGAGATTCGACCAGATGTTTTGCAATGGTCAAGCCGATGCCGGAGCCACCGCGCATGCGTGAGCGGGATTTATCCACGCGGTAGAAGCGGTCGAAGATGCGCGCGAGATGCTCAGGTTCGATGCCTTCACCGCTATCGCGCACGGTGAAACGCGCTTCGTTTTTATCACACGAAACCGAGACAGTCACTGTCCCGTTTTCGGGCGTGTGTTGCAAGGCATTGCCAATCAGATTGGTGAGGATTTGAATTGCACGGCCTTCGTCGGCGAGAAAAAATACGGGGTCGTGAGAAATATCGGCGTTGAGCGTGACGCGCTTTGCATCA
Organism: Anaerolineaceae bacterium; assembly: GCA_009885525.1. GTDB lineage: Bacteria > Chloroflexota > Anaerolineae > Anaerolineales > Villigracilaceae > Villigracilis. Next base: position 2,664 of record VFKN01000183.1, read on the forward strand.
AATTGGTACTGCAAGCGCTTCGCGACGGTTCCAATAATCGAGGTTGAATCGACTGCGCGAATATCCAACTGCACCGCGCGTGACTCGACGCGACTCAATTCTTGCAAGTCATCCACCAAGCGACTTAAGCGTTCGGCTTCATTATGAATTTGCTGATAGGTCTCATCAGACGCGGGCAGCACGCCATCCATCAATCCCTCGGCAGAACCTTTGATGGCGGTCAGCGGCGTGCGCAGCTCATGCGCCACATCGCCGATCAATTGTCGGCGCATGGCTTCCACCTGCTCAAGTTGCTCCGCCATTTGATTAAAACTTTTTGCAAGATGAGTCAACTCATCGTTGCCGCGCAGCACGACACGCTCATCATAACGTCCCTCGGCAATGCGTTCGCTAGCACTCGTCATCGAACGGATCGGCGCGACAATACTGCGGCTAATGATGATACTTGCCAGCATCGCAACCAGTGTTGCCGCCGCCACCGCAACGATCAACGACTCATTGAAGGATGCCTGATAATCCAGATAAAACTGCGCCATCATACCTTTGCCCGGCCCATTGCCCTGCCCCTGCCCCATCATGCCAAAGCCATTGCCAGCCCCCGCGTTTTGCTCCATAAAAAATAAATGGCGCTGATAAGAACGCGGAACCGTGAAACGGGTAGCGACAAAGATCGCGCCCATGCCAATTGCGATCACAAGAAAATACGAAGCAAAAAGTTTAAGCCCCATGCGCGAGCGGATCATATTCATACAACCTCATCATCAAAGCGATAACCGACTCCGCGCACCGTGACAATAAAATCGGAGTCGCCTAATTTTTGGCGGACATGACCGAGATGTACATCCACGACGCGCATCTCGCCGAAATATTCTCCGCCCCAAACTTTTTCTAATAACTGTTCGCGCGACAAAACCCGCCCACGATTTTCCGCGAGCGCGCGGAGCAGATCAAACTCGCTGGCAGTTAACTCAACGGGGGCATCATCCACTGTGACTTGACGCGCATCAATATCAATTCGCACATGACGAAAGGCAAGTACGCTGCCTTCCGCACCTGGATTTGAGCCTGCCTGCAACCGCCGCAACGCTGCTTTGATTCTCGCCACCAATTCGCGCGGACTAAACGGCTTGGTCATGTAGTCATCCGCGCCGACAGAAAGCCCGACAATCTTATCGGTCTCTTCGGTACGCGCCGTCAACATGATGACATACACCTGTGACTCACGGCGCAAGCGCGAAAGCAACTCAATCCCATCCATGCCGGGGAGCATTACATCCAAAACAATGATGTCGGGTTTGAATGCGCGCGCGGCTTTCAAGCCCGCGTTGCCGTCAGCGGCAGTGTACACTTGATAACCTTCAGGCTTGAGATATGCCTGAACGAGATTCACAATCGAGGGTTCGTCGTCAATTACAAGGATTTTTGTCATGGGGTTAATTTACCTTTCGAAGTTTTCTTCATCATAAAGCCATTGTAAAGATTTGGTAAAGGTTAAATTGATAATCATGTCACCCTGAGCGCCAGCGAAGGGTCTCTGATGCAATCGTAGAGATTCTTCGCTTCGCTCAGAATGACATTAGGGTCTCAAAAAGTGTATAATATTTATATGGCAGACGAAAATACAAACTCCCTTTCACGCAGCAAGATCGCCATGCTGATCGACGGCGATAACGCACAGGCAACCCTGCTCTCACAAATGCTCGTCGAGACCGGCAGGCACGGACAGGTCACCGTTCGCCGCATTTATGGCGATTGGACAACCACCAGTATGAACTCATGGAAGGATGTATTGAACTTCCATGCCTTTCAGCCGATTCAACAATTCCGCTACACGATCGGAAAGAACGCCACCGACAGCGCGATGATCATCGACGCGATGGATATTCTGCACACAGGTGTCGTGGATGGTTTCTGCCTGGTATCCAGCGACAGCGACTACACCCGCCTTGCGACACGCATCCGCGAGAGCGGCGTTTTTGTGATGGGCATTGGCAGAAAAAATACGCCAAAGCCCTTTGTCAACGCTTGTGATCTGTTTGTATATACCGAGAATTTGATCGTGGCAAAAGAGCCCGCCAAGCCAAAGCAAATCAACACTTCGACAAAGAATAAAAAAGCAAAGGATGAAAAAGAAGAACTCGATCCCATGCCCTTGCTGGAGCAAGCCTTTGAGATGGCGGTTCAAGAGAATGGCTGGGCAGCGCTTTCCACATTGGGCAATGCGCTTTATCAGCTCGACCCGGGTTTTGATCCGCGCACGTATGGATACAAACAACTCTCGAAAATGATCAGCAACTTGAAGAATCGCTTTGAAGTGAAAACATCCGAAAGCGGCGGATTTTACATAAAGTTCAAGGAATAATAAAGTTCCACCAAAAATAACTCCAAAGTCTCCCGACTTTGGAGTTATTTTTTTAAAGTATTCAACACTTCAACAATAGGAGTCGTTGGACTCTGGTAAGGCTTCAATTCTTCATACACATCTGCGATCTGCGCGGCGATGACCTCCCACGCATAAGAGCGGGCGTATTCAGCCGCATCCAATCCCATTTTGTCGTGGAGCTGCGCATCATTCAGCAGCCAGGAAAGTTTCTCGCATAAGGCTTGCGGGTCGCTGTCTGGGATCGTATATCCTGTCAGCCCATTTTGCACAAGATAGCCAAGCCCGCCCACCTCCGAAGCGATGACCGGCGTGCCACATGCCATCGCTTCCAACGCAACCATGCCAAAGGATTCGTATAATGAAGGCATGACCACAACCTCGGCAGCGGAATAATAATATGGAAGAGTATCCTGTCCGCGCTTGCCGAGAAAGACCACCATGCTGCCCATACACAGGTCATCGCATAATTTTTGCAGGCGCGTCATTTCCTCAGACATGTTTTCGGGCATCACATCCGGTTCGCCGCCAATAATGGCGAGGTGCACAGGCAGGTGCAAATCACTCACATCCAAACAAGACATGGCGTGAATCAACGTATCCAATCCTTTAAGCGGTTCAATCCGCCCGACAAAAAGGATCATACGATTCTCCGGTTTCAAACCGATGAACTGCTTGGCTTCATCAAATGGGATGGGGTAAAAATGACTCGTATCCACGCCCGGCGGGACGGTTACCATCTTGCGCGCATCAGCCTGATAGAGGAATCTTAATTGGGTCTGCTCTGCTAATGTGGCAACCACGATTCGATCCGCGCGGCGCAGGACGCGGCGCTCTCCGCTGAGGCGTTCCTCACTGGCGTGTTCATTCACTGAGCGGGCGACGCGGTTTTTCATCTCCCCCAATGTGTGGAACATGTGAACCACAGGAGTGCCGCCCCACGCATCGCTGAGCTGCTCCGCCGCAATACCCGACATCCAATAATGACTATGAATGACATCATAGTGGATATTTTTTTCAGCGACGAAATTTTTGATGCCCTCGACAAATTCTGGAATATAACTGGCAATGTCACTTTTGCTTTTTGGTTCTTCAGGACCGGCGGTGATGTGCACCACGCGATTGCCATAGCCAAGGTCATGCAAAACATGCGGGACGTGTTCATCCTGCGAGCGCGTAAAAACATCTACATGGACGCCCATGCGCCCTAAAGCACTTGTTAAATCGCGTACGTAGACGTTCATCCCGCCGGTATCTTTTCCGCCCAATGTAGCCAGCGGACAAGTATGATAAGAAAGCATTGCAATTCGTAACATGAGGTTTATCCCGTTATCAACGTATTGTGTTCACCGCATATCAGACAACACGTAACGTTAAAAACTTGCGGGTTTAGTTGCTTTCTTGTATAATCTCGCCCGCTACAAACTAGCCGCTGTAGCTCAGTTGGTAGAGCGACGCACTCGTAATGCGTAGGTCGTGGGTTCGTCTCCCACCAGCGGCTCTCCCTTTGTATACTCGCAGTTTTGCGGGTATTTTTTATTTTAGCGTTGGAGCACTTTCAAGTCAGAGCCTCGGGATTGAATATCTCAACGGCTATCCCAAGGCTTATCTCGACTTGGGGTTCATTGTCGTCGCGGGTTCATCAGCGTCTAACAAGAAGGCGTTTAGGAGTTGCGCATTAGGTAGGTTCTGAAGATTTCAAAATCCTCTATCCCTCGCCCATTTCGGGGAGCGGTTCAGCGGGCGCGCGGCTGGCGAGATAATTTTCAATGAGGAAGATCGCAAGCGCAAACCAGACGATACCAAAGCCGATCAATTGGTTATGGCTGAAGGGTTCCTTGTAAACAAAAACACCAAGCATGAATTGAATCGTGGGGGCGATGTATTGAAGGAGACCCACCACCCACAAGGGAATGGAACGCGCAGCGGAAGCAAACATCAGCAATGGGATGGTGGTGACGACGCCCGCGCCGATCATCAACAGGTCGGAAGCGCTTCCCGTGTGGAGAAATGCACCGGTGCCATTAATATCCATTACGATCAAATAGATCAGCGCGGGAATTAAAAGAATACCGGTTTCGATGGTTAATCCATAAAGCGAGCCGAGCGGTGAAAGTTTTTTGACCAGCCCATACAAGCCAAAACTAAACGCGAGCGCTAATGAAATATAGGGAAGGCGCCCATACACATACGTGAGATAACCCACGCCGAGCGCAGCGATCACAACGGGAATCCATTGCGCGATGCGCAAGCGTTCCTTAAAGAAAAGGATACCGAGCATGACGCTGATAAGCGGGTTGATGAAATATCCGAGACTGGTCTCGACAATATAATTCGCGTTGACCGCCCAAACATACATGAACCAGTTTATGCCGATGAGAATGGCGGCAATGGTATAAACGCTAATTACTTTGGCTGTAAGGGTTGCGCGAAAATCCTTCCATTGTTTGGTGACGGCGATCACGACGAGCAATAAAATACACGACCAGATGATGCGGTGTCCGATCAGTTGAATGGCTGAGATGTGATGAAGCAACTTCCAGTAAATGGGGAAGAACCCCCAAAGTGTGTATGCGCCGACGCCGTAAAGTATTCCTTTTTTCATTTGTTTTCCTTTTACAGATTAATTTACTTACAAAGAGAAAGACCTTGCCGCTTGAGCAGCAAGGTCTTTGATGTTTATGCAGATGCGGCTCTTACAACTTCCTCAAATACCATCTGCCTGATACGACTTCGTGCACGTCGCGGGCAAAGTCACCGGCGGTTGAGTAGCGATCCGCAGGATCTTTAGCCATGGCTTTTCCTACTACCTCCTGCCAGACGGTGGGGATGTTCTTTTTTACGAGGCGAAGATCGGGGATGGGCAGGTCTACGTGGGCGTTGATCAACGCGGTGGTTGTGTCGGCAGCGAAGGGCAATTGTCCGGTGAGCAGGCGATATAAGACGATTCCAAGAGAGTAGACATCCGCGCGACCATCGACCGAATTCCCTTTGATCTGTTCGGGGCTCATAAACGCGGGCGTGCCAACCAGCCACTCACCTTCGTCATCTGTAAATTTGGATTTTGCAATTCCAAAATCGGAGAGGAAGATTTCACCGGTTGAATCAAATAAAAAATTGGAGGGCTTGACGTCGCGGTGTATGATCTTGCGCGCATGAGCCGCATCCAACGCTTCGGCAATCCGCTTGAACATGTGAGCGATTTCAGTCTGCTTGACTTCTTCTTTTTTCAATTTGTCGTCCAGCGATCCGCCGGCCATATAGCGCATGACGATATATGGTTGTTCGCCATGCCAGCCAAAATCATAGATCGGCACAATGCCGGGGTGTTCAAGCGCGGCGATCACTTCCGCTTCCTGCTGAAAAAATTCGCGATAAACTTCATCAGTTGTATGACTGTACATCAAAACTTTGACTACAACCTGACGCTGAATATAAGGATCACGCGCTAAAAAGATAACACCCATACCGCCCTGTGCAAGTTCTCTTTCGATTTCATAACGACCAATTTTGTTTATGCTCATATCGCCTCGACTTGTTCAATAAAGATGATTGCAAGTATAGAACAATTAACGATTGTTGACAACAGGCTAATCCCAATCAATTAATTGGCGACCTCCAAACCCCGCCTCGATCTCGTGCCAGAATTGAATATCCCCTTCCCCGTATCGCCAGCACAGATAGACTTCCCTGCCGTCGTGCAAGGCGCGGAAATCGATCAAGCCGGTTACCAGATCTTTGATTTCAATGCCCCTATCCTGGACGTTGTGAAGCAATTCATGCAGCCTGTCAAACTCAGGCAGAAGTTTACTCAAGGTCGGGCTGCCGCCATTACCTGCGGCTTTTTGCGCCAGCGCCCATAGATCAGGTTGATAAGCGCGGATGATCTCGCCGATGCGCATCATCTCCTCGATCATCGGGCGGACAACTTTCAGGGCTTCGTTCGCTTCTTTTGAGGTGTAGTATTTTGGCATGGGCAGAGTATAACGGTAAACAGGTAAACAGGTAAGCGCGGCTGGCCTTGAAAGCCGGGACATTGGATCAAACCGAATTTGCCATGATCACCACCGTCAAAGGCTACAGCCACAAGGAAAGCAAACGCGTTGATGAGCAAAGGGCTGCCTCCGAGATCGCAACCCGCAAAGGTGCGAAGAAAAGCATAGCGGTCTCGATTGCCCCGGAGCAAGCCGCGCAATTGATGGCACAGCCTGAGACTCCGCAGGGCAGGCGCGACTCCCTGCTGATGTGTCTGCTGTTGGAACATGGCTTGCGTGTGGGCGAGGTTGCCGTGCTCAGTGTCACTGACTTCGATTTGAAATCAGGTACATTGATCTTCTACCGTCCCAAGGTGGACAAGACTCAGACGCACGCGCTCACACCGCCAACCTTGAAAGCGGCACAGGCATACTTCCAACAGGATGCTCCCAAAGACGGCAACGTTTGGCGCGCCAGTGCCAGTAAGGGCAACGGCA
>VFKN01000043.1 GCA_009885525.1 Anaerolineaceae bacterium
CAAGCCACAGAGTCTACAGATATTCTTGAGAAAGAACTCCGCAAACTCTGTGGCTTGATACGGTTAATAAACGATCAGTCGTCCAGTACCAGCACAGCTTGTTTTGAACAGGTAACCTGCCTCTGTGAACCGACCATGGGCAATTCAAGAAATGGGTTATTGAACGTATCCATGTTAAATTTAGCGTTGCCGATCTTGACTTGAATACGAACAACCGCACCAAGGAAGGTGATATTTTCAATCGTGCAATCTAAAACGTTATCCTTCTTTTGCTCGGACACAAAACTAAAACGCTCGGGACGCACAGAAAATTTCACCTCGTCGCCTTTTTTCTTGTTTTTCAAATCTTGGGCGGACTTGAACTGCACGCCGTCAATATGAAGGATGCCATTCACGGGGTCAAAAACTTCTGCAGTAGCTGTATTGAGCGAGCCGACAAAGTTTGCTACAAACTGAGTTTTTGGGAAATTATAAATTTCAAACGGCGTGCCAACCTGCTCCGCTTTGCCTTCATACATTACAACAACACGGTCAGAAATAGATAAAGCCTCCTCCTGGTCGTGAGTTACAAAGATAGCGGTAATGCCCAGTCGTTTTTGAATTGCACGAATTTCAGCGCGCAATGAAACACGTATCTTCGCATCCAGAGCTGAGAGCGGTTCATCCAATAACAGCACTTGCGGGCGATTTGCAAGCGCGCGCGCCAACGCCACGCGCTGCTGTTGTCCGCCTGAAAGTTGATAGGGATATTTATCGGCATGCTTCTCCAGGTTGATCAAATTGATCATTTCCTGCACGCGTTCTTTTATAGCAGATTCGGATTCCTTGCGAATACGCAGACCGAAACCGATGTTTTGCGCAACCGTCATATTTGGGAATAATGCGTATGCTTGAAAGATCATACCCACATTGCGTTGATTCGGAGCCTTGTTCGTAATATCAACTCCTCCAATCGTTATCATGCCCGATGTAGGAATTTCAAAGCCGGCAACCATACGCAAGGTAGTTGTCTTCCCGCAACCGGACGGGCCTAGAAAGGAGACAAATTCGCCTTTCTCGATATCCAGATTAAAATTATCCACTACAACTGTGCTGCCAAATTGCTTTGATATGTTGGTAAGGTTTAAGTAAGCCATTTAATATCTCCGATAATTGTTAATGCGCGCCTGAGACTTGATTTTGACCGCCGGTGAACAGTTGGATAAGCCCCATGGCAACCCATGTCATAAGAAAACTTGCAAAGGAAAGCGCGGCAGGCTCATACGCGCGATGTTGTCCCAGCAGGAAAAGATAAGGTCCGAATGCGGGTACGGCGAGAAACGAAGCAAGTGTTACTTCGCCAATCACAATGGCAAAAGTTAACAACGCGCCGCTCAACAACGCAGCGCGTATATTCGGCAAAATGATCTTAACGATAATCGTAAACCAACCGGCGCCAAGGCTTTGAGCAGCTTCCGTTAGGGTGCGAACATCCACAGTGCGCATGCCCGTATCTACGGAGCGATATATATAGGGCAAACCCAATACCATGTAGCCTGCCACGATCAAAGCATTCGTACCAAATTTGAATGTTGTCAGAGGGTACAGTAAAATAATATCGGTAAATGGGATTTTCAGCGGGGAACTATAAATACGAATTAAGCCGAACACGAGAATGATCGCGGGAACCACGAAAGGCATAAGTGTGATGAACTCAACAATACGGCGCGCTTCGGGCAGGCGCAGGCGGATCCAATACGCGGTAGGCACAATCAGAATGATGCTTGCAATAATGGTCATTACTGCAAGTCCAATTGAATAAAAAAATGTCTGAAGAAATTCGGGGTCTTCAAATGCCCTGATGTAAGCCTTGAAGCCGATCACATCCCGTTCCATGCGCAGTGAAAAGTTAAGCGTTGCATATAAGGGCAATATGAAATATAAAGCGCCTAAAATGAACCAAAGCCAACTCCAAAAGGGAATTTGGCGAATTCGAGCAAGAGCCCTATTCATCGCAGCCACCTTTCTGATCTTTTTTGAAGCCATGAATATCCTATCAATGAGATTGTCATGACGACCACCATTCCCATTGCCATTGCATATCCAAGCCCGGGGTTATGAAGAACATCGCCCCTGATCTGCGCGCCGATCTGGATCGTAATGATACCCAATCTGCCGCCTGTGAGCGCGTAAGCTGTCGCATACGCTCCAAAGGCATTCCCAAATAACAAGATCATTGAGCCGAGAATGGAGGGAAGCAAGACCGGCAAGGCAACTCGCAGCCAGTATTGTGTGGTGCTTGCCCCGAGATTTTCGGCGGCTTCGCGCCATTCGCGCTTCAATCCATCCAATGCTGGCGCCATGATCAGCACCATGAGTGGGAATTGGAAATACATATACGTAATACTCAAACCCCAAAAGCTATACAAATCAAAATCTGTTTGTGTATATATATTTACACCGAATAAATTTTTAATCAGTGCGGTTACGAAACCTGTACGCCCAAGAGTGGCAATAAAGGCAAATGCAAGCGGTACGCCAGCAAAGTTGGACGCTACACCTGAAAATGTAATCAACGCTGATCGCAGAGGTTTGGGCAATCCCCCCACCGTAACAGAGTATGCAAGTAAAAATCCAAAAATACCGCCGCCGATTGCGGTAGCCGCGCTTATACGGATGCTAAGCCAATAGGCATCAAGAATGGATTTTTCCTGAACCAATTGGAGAAGATTTGCGAATGTAAACTGGCCTTCAGAATTCGTAAAACTTCCAATGAGCAAGCGTAAAGAAGGTAAAACAAGAAAAAGTATTGCAAATAGAAAAAACGGCATAACGCCCAGCCATTTTTTCCAATCAGAGGCGGGGGATGCGCCTTTTGGGTTAAGAGCAGTTTGAGTCATTATTTATTTACCTCAACTTTTCTCTTGCTTTGACGAGACCCCGCCAAACGGCAGGGTCTCGCATTATTAATTATACGAATATCAATTTATTATGGAGCAGCTTTGACGTCGGCGCCAACAGCTGAATCCCAGTTTCCAGTGATCAAGGTTTTGGCAGCGCCAAGTTGATCAGCATTCGGAATTACAGCGCCGGCAACATCAGGCAGTTTCGCGGCTAATTCAGCGGGGATTACGCCTCGCGCCTTCAAATCGTCTTCACGAATTGCATGGCAATAAGCATTTAACCAAAGCAATTGACCTTCATCAGAGTACAGGAATTCCATCCACAACTTGGCAGCGTTGGGATGGGGGGCATAGGCGCTAATCGCCTGAACATACATACCGCCAAAACGGCCAGTTTCAGGAATGACAACTGCAGTCTTTGGATTACCTTCAAATGAATCTATAGCAGCAAGCGCGAGGTAGTCCCATGTGATACGGACGGGTATTTCGCCTGTGGCAACTAAACCATTATTCGCGATCAACGGAACCAGGTTTCCAGCTGCATTCAATTCAGCGAAGTAGTCAAGGCCGGGTTGGGCATCATCAAGTGAGCCGCCATTGGCAAGGGCAGAAGCATACACGGCTTGAATTGCTTGATTTGAAGTACGAGGATCACCGGAAAGGGCGACCTGGCCACTATATTTCGGATCTAGCAAGTCAGCCCAGTCCTGCGGAACATCAGGTTGAACGTCAGTGTTGACTAGGAAAGCCATCACTCCATAATAGTCGCCATACCAGTAACCATCAGCGCTCTTGAATTCGTCAGGGATGGTATCCCATGTAGAGACCTTATACGGCATGAAAAGATCTTTATTGGGTTCACCAAATCCAAAACCAACATCAACAACATCAGGTGCTTGTGGGCCTGTGTTATCTTTGTTGGCTTTGATGGCTTCAATTTCATCGCCGGAGCCAATATCAGGACTCAACTCATTTACTTCGATATCAGGATATTTGGCCTTGAAAGCATCAATGACAGAACCATAACCGCACCAGTCATGGGGCAAGGCAATGGTGGAGAGCATGCCTTCAGCCTTGGCAGCTTCGTAAAGAGCAGCCATCGGATCAACAACAGGAGCCGCGGATTCGCCCAAGCCGGTGAAGTCGCTGGCAGGATAGTAACCAGAGTCGATCAATGCGGACTGAACGTTGTCTTTGGTAACTGTAACAACTACGGTCGGGTTGGCAGGAACGTCAACCTTGCCGTTGTTGTACTTGTTGGTTGCTTCGGGAGTGCCGCCCTTGAGGAAGGTTACAGCGGCGGTGATTGCATCATCCACCAATGTGCGGACATCCTTGAAGACGGTCATGGATTGCTTGCCGTCGATGATGTACTGGACGGAAGCCTTTTCGGCATCCTGACCGGTGACTGCATAGCTGGTGACATCCTTGTCAGCGGCGAAGGCGTCGGCGATCGCGCGGGCGGTGCCGTCATTCGGGGCGAGGATGGAAACGTTGCCTTTGTCAGCTGCGGTAGCAGCGGTGAGGTTGGCTTCGGCTAAAGTCTTGGCAGTGTTGAAGTCCCAGTTGGTGGTAACCTGGCCAATGATCTTGGATTGTTCATCGCGGGTCAAGATGGCCTTGCTCTGAAGAGTAACAGCTTCGCTGGAGTTCTTGATCACGAAAGTGCCGTCGGCGATCTTGGGCTGCAGAACATTCCAGGCGCCTTCGAAGAAGAGGAAGGCATTGTTATCGGAAGCAGCGCCAGCATAGAGATACAGGGGATTGCCTGAGCCTTTGGCGTTGTCAACCAAATATTGAGCCTGAGCAGCGCCCACGGAGATGCTGTCAAATGTGACATAGAAATCAACGGAAGCGGTGTCGCGGACCAAGCGGTCATAAGAAATGACCTTGATGCCGGCAGCGTTTGCAGCATCAGCGGCAGCGCCAGCAGCGGTACCGTCTTGCGGGCAAAGGATAATGACCTTGACGCCCGAAGTGATTAGGGATTCAACGTTGGCCTTTTCCTTGGCGGAATCGCCCTGACTAAACAGGATCTGAACATCATAGCCGGCGGAAGTCAATGCTTCCTTGAAGCGGGCTTCGTCCTGCACCCAACGGGGTTCGTCTTTGGTCGGGAGTACGATACCGACGGAAAGTTTGGCGGCCGGAGCGGTAGCAGCAGAGCCACCACCGCAAGCGGACAACAGGGTTGCCGCAATTACGAGCAGGGCGAGCAAATGATAAGCAAAGTTTTTAGTACGCATTTCTCTCTATCTCCTTAATATATAACTTTTTGGTTTAGTTGCTTGGACGAATTACATGACACATATAATATATCTCTTGCAGCGCACCTCCAATCTATGTATAACAATAGTATTAGGATTGTAGCATTATCAATATTCAAAGTCAAACATGCCATACTTTGAATTTATGACCAAAAGAAAAACGTACTAGATATTACTAAGCAGCCAATAAAAACCTGCTGAAAATATCGCGCTGGCTGGGATTGTTATGACCCAAGCGACAAGTATATCACCCGCAACACCCCACCGAACTTTGCCGAGTCTTTCAGATGCGCCAATGCCGATAATCGCGGAACTGACCACCTGCGTAGTACTCACAGGGAGTCCGATCAGTGACGCGGTAAGGATCACAATCGCGGAGGTCATCTGCGTGGCGAAACTATGCACAGGACGAATTTTATAAAATTTTCCGCCAAGGGTTCGGATCAACCTCCAGCCGCCAAGCGCGGTGCCCAATGCCATAATTGACGCGCTAACCAAAATCACCCAAAACGGAATAGTAAAACCGACCAACTGCCCGCTGATGATTAAACTTAATGTGATGATGCCGATCGTCTTTTGCGCATCATTTGTGCCGTGACTAAATGCCAGCGCGATGGCTGTGAAAAATTGTCCATTTTTGAAAAATTGATTTATATGCGGCGTTGCATTCTGCGATAAAAAATAAATGATCCTCAAAACAATGAAGCCAATGATGAAGCCAATTAAAGGTGATGCAAACAAAGCGATCAACACCTTGTAGAAGCCTTGAAACTTGATCGCACCCCATCCTGACGAGATGAAAACCGCGCCGACCAACCCGCCGATCAACGCGTGGGATGAACTGCTGGGAATGCCAAAAAACCAGGTAATGAGATTCCAAACAATTGCGCCGAGCAAACCAGCCATGAGCGCAGTCAAAGTGAGCACATGCGCATCAACGATATCACTGCCGATGGTTTTAGCGACGGTCACGCCAAAAAGAAAGGGACCAAAAAATTCAGCAATGGCAGTCAGCCCTAGCGCGGTGTTGGGGCGAAAGGCGCGCGAGGAAATCATCGTCGCCACGATATTACTCGAGTCGCGCATCCCGTTCAGGAATTCAAAGACCAGAGCTAAAATAATAACAAGGATAAGTTGAGGAGGCATTAACAACTTGTTAAGTTTTCTTGACAACAATATCGGCGATGACATTCGCGGCTTCATCGCCGCGATCTGCCGCGTTGGAGAGATGCCGATATACTTCGCGCATCTTCAACATCTCAACCACGTGATGAATATCCTCGGGGCCGCTGAACAGATCCGCGATGGCTTCGCGATACACGGCTTCGACGCGATTCTCCAGAGCCTTGGCGCGATTGGCGTGCTCATTCGCAACACCGGGATGGGTGGGAAGGCGCTGAACGGCGTGCCAGATTTCATACGCAGCATCTTTCAGCAAGTTCGCAATTCTCAGCATAAAAGGAGTGGACTTCACATTTAGAATGACCATTTCAATCACAGTGCTGTCGGCGTAATCGATGACGTCGTCAATCGAACGGGATAGGGAAAAAATATCCTCGCGATCAAACGGCGTGACAAAAGTGTGATTCAACTCGTCGATTAAAATGCGGCGGACTTCATCCGCTTCTTTTTCTTTTATCGAGAGTTGCTCGGCGATTTCCGAATCGAGGGTTTCAAGATATTTAACGAGTAACCTCAACGCTTCATAAGTAATGGACGCCTGCTGTTCGATCAATTTTTGAAATATATCTTCGCGCTTCTTAAAAAATCCAAACATGGGGTAACCTTTCGCGGGTAAAGTAAAAAAACATGCCGCGACATTTATATCGCGTGAGATAAATCTCGCGGCAGTCCATTATTCGATCGGCTTCAAATCACCAGAAACCATGTCGGGAAACTCGGCGCGGAGTTTTGCATCCAATTCATCAGAAATGAGCGAAGCGGTATTGGTGGACATGATGTCGCGCACTTTTTTCATGGCATGCGCCTGAATATCCATAGAGCCTTTCTTTTCCCAGATCGACCGCGCATCGCGGTCTGCCATTTTAGTCATCACAGCTTCGGTCTTCATGCGGGCGATGGTGTGTTTGGCAACAATGAATGAACCGCCGGGACCGACCTGTTTGATTAGATCGAGCGCAAGGTCTTCTTCGCTAAAAGATATGCCGCGTTTGACACGTTTCATCATTTGCGCGACCTCATCATCAATTACGGCTTTTGCAAAATCAAAAGTTTTCAGCGCGTCGATCAAACCGCCGATGTTGAACATATCCATGCCGCCAACTACGCCGCCCATCGCGGACATGCCGGTCTCATATCCCGCCTGGGCATCGTTGACTTTGGCGTTGGTCAGCCCAATATAGCCGCCGCACGGCACATTATAAAAACGGGACATTTGCGCAAAAGCCATGTGCAGCATACCGCACTCGATCGCGCCGGAAGTGTACGCGCCGGAGCGCATATCCGCTACGGTAGCAAGCGTGGCATAGATTGTTGGCGTGCCCTCCTTCACCATCTGCGTCAAAACTGCGGTGGCAAGAAATTCGGCATTGCCCTGTGCCAGCGTCCCAGCCATAGACATGGGCGAAGTGAGCCCCGCGTTTGGCACAATGGTCGGGTAAACAGGCAAACCTTCCTTGGCAAAATACATCACATTTTCAGTCGAAAGATTATCCATCGACAGCGGCGAAACTGTGGGGCAATAATGATGCGTCAGGAAAGGATGCTCTCGATACGCTTCCTCCCCGCCCGCGACCATGTACGCCATTTTCATAACAGCCACCGTATCTTTGTGATCTGTCGTGGTCACGCGAATCGGTTTGAGGCAATACTTGAGAGCGGGATACAACCGCGAGATTGTGAATTGATCCTTGGGCGCGTCATCCGCCAAAGTGGAGATGGAGAACATATCGTAGCCGGGCAGCTCATTGATCAGATGCGCGATCTGCGCGATGTCACCAGACTCAGCGCGCCTTTCATGTCCCGTAACCGGATCGATAATATCAGGCGCGGAACTGGCAGTCACGATGACGGGACTGTCACGCGGAATTGTCTTATCGAACTTCGGGTCGCGCGCATGAAACGTAAATGACGGCGGAATCATTTTGCGATATTTTTCCACCACCTCGTGCGGAAGTTTCACGCGTTCATCCTCGACACTGCAGCCGTGCTGTTTGAATATTTCACGCGCGGGCGCATAACGAACCTTTAATCCAACCTCTTCAAGGATTTCCAAAGAGGCGTCATGGATGCGTTGAACTTGTTCTTGAGTTAAAAGAGTTGCGTATGACATGGGTTTTATCCTTCCAATAAAGTTTTTAGTTTTGTAGTCATGCCTGAAGCGTGACAATATTATTCAACCAGCGATCTTTTGATCTTTCTTCGTTCTGTTTTCTTCTTTGGCAAAAGTTTCTGCACCAATTTTTTGCTTTCCTTCACCAGCTGGCTTTCCTGTGCTTGTGAGATTAATTTATCCAGCTCATGGAATTGATTATCGCGATAGACCATACGCTCAACGCGCAATTTATTTGCAACTGCTTTAATTTCCTTGACGGGAAACATCTTCAACCCCGAGCGTGTAACTTTCAACGACGCCGCCGCAATTGCAAAGCGGACAGATTCTTCCAAACTCCAATTTTTGAGATACGCATAAATAAATCCGGATGAAAACGTCGCGCCCGCGCCGGAACCGTCCACGGCTTTGACCTTCGGCGCAAGCACGCGGATGATCTCATCATCCTGAACCACCATGCAGCCCTGACTCGCCATCGTGATGATCGCGGTTTTGATACCTGCCTTCAATAGTTTCTTTGCGACAGAGAGCATGGAGCGCTTCTTGCCGATCTGCGCATCATCGGTAACTGCCTGACAGATCGTGGCGCGGCTGGCGTATTTTTCCAAAATATCCGGGTCGTTATGTCCATGTTCGAGGTTGAGAAATATAGGAACACCGCAGCGCCGTGCTTCGTTCATAGCGCGGATGATGGGATCGCCATCGTACCAATCCACATACATCAACTGCGCGTCTTTCAGCATGGACAAATCCGCGGTGTCGAGCGTTCCCAAAATCTCAGGTGAGCGCTGCCAGAAATATGTGCGCGCACCGGTTTTGTCTGAAACATTTACTTC
Organism: Anaerolineaceae bacterium; assembly: GCA_009885525.1. Lineage (GTDB taxonomy): Bacteria > Chloroflexota > Anaerolineae > Anaerolineales > Villigracilaceae > Villigracilis. The sequence continues at coordinate 9,278 of VFKN01000043.1, forward strand.
AAGCGGAGTTTTATATTTTTTCGTAAAGCGCACTTTACCCTGCACGCCCATTTTTTCTAATGTATCAGCGACATAATGCCCAAGCAGATCATCGCCAACAGATGTGCCGATCATACCTGTGGGAACATTCCACTGGCGCAAATTGCATGCAATGATCGCGGCGTCATCGTACACATACTCGCTGACCTGATGAACAATGGCGCCAGTATTATGGCTCGGAAGTTTATCCAACGCCATAATATAGACGGGAGTCAACATGCCGAAGCCGACATAAGCGGGAGGGGTTGGTTTATTCATAAAAGATTAACTGCGAAAGATGTAAAAAATATTTTATGCTATTCTGCATTCTTCAACTCGTTTTCTGAAAAGTCTATCGCTGCTTGTATGCCTTCTCGCGTAAGTCGCGGGTGTGAATTCATTAAATCCACAAATGTTGCGCCATGCTTCAGTTTCTCAATGATTAATTCCACAGTAATGCGCGTTCCTTTAACGACTGGTTTTCCAAGCATAATATCTGGGTTGATTTCTATTTTTTCAAACAACGCACACCTCTTCAGTCATATTTCTTGCACCACATGTTTCGCGGGGATAAATCCCCTGCTCAGTACATTGAAGTCGGCTGAAGCCGACTCGGGCGCAGTTTGCAAAGCGAGATAAATCTCACGCTACATTTTTGTCCTCTCGCCTTTGGGATCAAACAACACATTGGCAGCGACTTCCGCTTCATACATGCCTTCAATTAATTCGACTTTAAAACGATTTCCTTGTTTCGCCAATTCAATGGGCAGATAGGCATACAGAATATTCTTCTTGATCGTAAAGCCATAGCCGCCGCTGCGAACACGGGTGACAACCTTGCCTTCGTGGTGAACGGCTTCGCCGCCGTAAATTTGGACAAACTCATCGGTATCGGTCAACACAAATGTGCAGAGTTTTCGCTTCACCCCTTCCGCTTTTTGTTTGACTAGTGCATCCCGTCCGATGAAATCGCCCTTATTAAGATCCACGCAAAATCCAAGTCCGGCTTCATATGGTGTTGTAGTTGGGGTGATATCTGTTGTGAAATATTTAAAACCTTTTTCCAGGCGCAGCGGATCAAGCACTTTGTAGCCGCCAACTTCGAGACCAAATTCCTTGCCGGCTTCGATGAGCATATCCCAGACGAGCGTGGCTTTATTATTGGGGATATAAAGTTCCCAGCCAAGTTCGCCCGCGTAACTGACTCTCTGAGCATACACATCCGCTCCGTTGATGTTAATTAACCTCGTCATCAAGTATGGATGTGCTTCATTTGTAATATCGTAACTCGTAACCTTTTGTAACACGGCTCTTGCCTTCGGTCCCCACAGTGCGAGACAGGCATAGTCCTGTGTAATATCACGAATGGATACTTCGCCATCTTTTTCGTCAACATGCATTTGAATGCGCGCAAGATCATTGGCGATGAAACCAGAGCCGGTAATAACCCAGAAATAATCTTCGCCCAAACGCGTGACGGTCAAATCAGATTCAATGCCACCGTTTTTATTTAAGAACTGCGTATAAATTGCCGAGCCAACAGGTTTATTAATATCGCTGTCTGTTAATCGCTGTAACAAAGGTAACGCGCCTTTGCCTTTAACTTCGATCTTTCCAAACGAGGTCAGATCAAAAAGTGTAACACGTTCACGCGTGGCGGTATGTTCTTCACGCAATCGTTCAAAGAATGGCGGCTTGCTCCAGCCCCATTCACGTTGATCTTCGCCCATGCGGCGCGATTCTTTTCCGGGTTGAAAATAATTGACACGCTCCCAGCCAAACTTCTCACCGAAGACCGCGCCATTTTCCAACAGACGATAATGAACGGGACTAACGCGATGCGGACGCGCATTTTCATGTTCATCATGCGGGAAGCGCAGACGATAATAATATTTCACGCTTTCTTTTGTTTTTTCAGCGGCGTAGACATGATCGGAATAATAATTTCCAAAACGCGTGGCACGATAAGCATAAACATCCATCGGCGCTTCGCCGTCGATGATCCACTCCGCCATCAACTTGCCCATGCCGCCCGCGCCGCCATAACCATTGAGTGACATGCCCGCCGCCATCCAAAATCCGCGCACACCAGGCATGGGTCCCAGCAAAGGTTGGCAGTCGGGCGTGTATGCGCCGGGGTGACGCACCAGCGTAATGATTCCTGCTTTATCCAAAAACGGCAAACGCCGAATTGCGCCTTCAAGCAGCATTTCAAATTGATCGAAGTCACCGGGGAAACTCTTGCTGCCATGTTCCCACGGCGTGCCATCGATCCAACGCGCCAGCGGAGTTGGCTCATAGCCGCCGATCACAAGTCCGCCCTGCTCCTGACGCATATAAACTAAATTATCGGGGTCGCGCAAACACGGCGTATCATGTGTGAACTCGTGACCCGGCACAGCCTTCAATGCAATATGTTGATGATCTACAGGAGTCGTTGGGATGTTGATACCCACCATCGCGGCGATACGCGGCGCCCACAGTCCCGCCGCGTTGATGACGATCTCGCATCTGATCTCCCCCTTATCTGTTACCACTCGCTCGATATTTCCCTGCGCTGAAACTTTGATACCCGTCACGCGCGTATTCGTATAAATGGTCGCGCCCAAATCTTTGGCAAACTTCGCCATTGAAGTTGTGGTTGTGTAAGGATCAAGTTGTCCATCACGTGGGAGATAAATTCCGCCATATAAATTTTCTTTGGAGATTTGCGGCATGATTTTCAAGGCTTCATCGGGTGAAATAATTTCACAATCCAAGCCCAATGCTTTTGCGCGGCTGACGCTGCGTTCCATCTCAAGCAATTGTTCTTTGCTCGAAGCGACTCGCAAACTGCCGACATGATCGAACAAACCGAGTTCGGAATACAACTCGATGCTATACATGCGGAACTTAAGCATGGCTTGTGACGTGGCAAACTGAGTCACAAGTCCCGCCGCGTGAGAAGATTCTCCGCTGGCGATTTCACCTTTCTCCAGAATCACAATATCCTTGCGCCCGTACTTCGCAAGATGATAGGCAATATTCGCGCCGTAGATCCCGCCGCCGATGATGACAATTTCTGCTTGATCTTTCATGGGTTCACTCCGTGAAGAAAAAAGGATACAAGTACATTATGTAAACAAGTAAGGCGTGTTTACATGTTTACGTATTTACACTACCAGCCACAAGCGCTTCGATTGAATATTCTGAAAGATCCTTCATTGCCTCTTTGCTGAAACCCTCATCCGTAACAAACTTATCCACTTCATCAATATTCGCCACAGGGAAGTTGGATACAGCGCCCCACTTGCTATGATCCGCAACAACGATTACCTGTCCTTTTGTGCGTTCGATCATCTTACGCACCACTTCGGCTTCATCACTGGTTGGGACAGTACAACCATGTTTTAAGGAAACACCATCCACGCCAAGGATTGCTTTGTTGGCAAAGACCATATTTAAATTATCGAGCGCAAAACGTCCCGCGAGAGAATTCGAGCGTGCATGAAATTCGCCGCCAGTTAAATAATAGTGGAAGCCCGGGTCGCCCAATTCCATCGCGGCGTTCACGTTATTCGTAAAAACCGTAATTCGTAAATCGCGTCGAATATGTTGAAGCACTTGCGTTGCCGTCGTTCCGCTATTGATAAAAACAATATCGCCTTCCTCAATCAACGAAGCGGCCAGTTCGCCAATACGTTTTTTCTCTTCAGGAAAATGCTGCGCGCGCTGCTGATATTCCTGCTCAAAAACCACGCGCTGACTTAAGATCGCGCCCCCGTGTGTGCGTTCGAGAATTCCCTTTTGCTCAAGCCATTCCAAATCGCGGCGAATAGTCGCTTCAGAGGTTTCCAGCAAATTCATTAAATCGGCGGTGCGCGCAATTTGATGAATCGCAAGAAATTCCTGAATTTGCTCTCGACGTTGTGCTGGAATAAGGGGCTTACCCATTTGGAGGATTATATAAGAATTTGAAGGAATTTGCAAGTTTTTGATTTTTTCATTATAATTCGCGCAATTCCTTTCACAAGGCAGATTTTTGACTTGAGCAAAACCAAAGAGATTTGACCACAGAGCACACAGAGGTCACAGAGTTTTTAAAGGTTTTCTCCGTGATCTTCGTGATCTCTGTGGTGGATGATTTTCATTATGGAGATTCCATGACCAAACTCGTAAAAGACCTCATGCACCCGGGCATCATGACCTGCAAACCCACCGCTTCACTTGGACAAGTGGCTGTGATGCTCAATCAACATCAAATCCACGCGTTATTTGTTACCGACCGCGACGGGCGCGTTATGGGCGTCATTTCAGATTTTGACTTAATGGCGGGCGAATGGCTTTCATCGGATTCGGAAAGTTTAACGGTCATGCGAAAATTAACCGCCGCGGATTTAATGTCTCACCCTGTTGATACCATCGACGCGAATATTCCTCTCCACGAAGCCGCGAATCAATTCATCGAAAAAAAAGTCGCGCGCTTCCTTGTCACCGAAAATGAAAAGCCCGTTGGCATTATTTCCCTTTCCGATTTTGTAGCCAGTATTGCAAATGAAATTAAATCCAAACGCGAAACCGTCGGCGATGTAATGTCTGATGCGATTTTAGTCTGCCGTGGAAAAACTTCCGTCGCCTCCGCCGCCCGCGCGATGACTTCATCGGGCTGGCGTTCTGTTTTGGTTGTCGACATCAAAGGAAAAATCCTCGGCGTCGTCAGCGGACACGACCTGCTTCAATTTGTTAAGGAAGGCAGCGCCGAAAAAATGATCGTGCGTGATGTCATGCACCCCGCGCTGACCATTGACATCCACGCCAGCCTGCGCGAAGCCGCCGACATGATGATCCAAAATCATCATCACCGCCTCGTCGTTGTAGACAAGAATGACCCCGACTCGTTCCCCCTCGGCGCAATCTCCACTTTTGATATCGTAGCAGAAATGGCAAAACCTGATTCTGTTTGGCAGAAATAAGAAAAATTAAACACGAAGGATACCAAGTACATAAAGTAAGAACAAGGCAGTAATTCAAAAAGGTTTTGGTTTTCCTTGGTGACCTTTGTGCCCTTTGTGTTAAAGATTTTAAAGGAGAACAACACTCATGTCAGAATTTCCAACACAAGCGCAAGTTGTAATCATTGGCGGCGGTGTAGGTGGAGCGAGCATCGCTTATCACCTTACGCTGATGGGCTGGAAAGATGTCGTTATTTTAGAGAAGCATGAAATAACCTCAGGCTCAACATGGCATTCGGCGGGGCTGGTCGGTCAAATGCGTTCAGATGCGAATCTGACGCGCATGATGCACTACAGCACGGACCTGTATCGCAGACTCAAAGCAGAAACAGGTCAGGATACATCCTGGCGTGAAGTCGGCGGGATTCGGCTCGCATGCTCACCCGAACGTATGGAAGAAACCAAGCGTCTCGTGGGCATGGCGCGTTCCTTCGGTGTGCCCATGGAATTGATCTCGCCCAAAGAAGCGCAGGATATGTTTCCGCTTATGTCGCTGGATGGCGTGCTCGGCGCGGCGTACACACCCAACGATGGAAGCATTGACCCAACTGGTTTAACCAACGCATTAATTATCGGCGCAAAGAATCGCGGCGCAAAAGTTTTCACAGACACAGCCGTTGAAAGCATCACACTCACAAACGGACGCGTCAGTGACGTGGTCACAAACAAAGGCACGATCAAAACAGAAATCGTTGTCAACGCTTCAGGCATGTGGGGACGTGAAGTCGGCAAGATGGTCGGGTTGAATCTGCCCGTTGTGCCGATGGCGCATCTTTACATTATGACCAAGCCGATCGAAGGCGTGACCAATAAATTCCCAAATCTGCGCGACCCCGATTTGTTAGTCTACTGGCGCGAAGAAGTCGGCGGATTAATTACGGGCGGCTACGAACGTCAGCCCGCGACCTTTGGCATGAACGGTATTCCCAAAGATTTCAAATTCCAGTTATTGCCGCCAGATTGGGAACGCTTTACGCCCTTAATGGAAAATTCAATTCGGCGTGTGCCTGCGGTTGAAAACGCCGAAGTCAAAATGTTATTGAACGGTCCCGAAGGCTTCACGCCCGATGGCGAATTCTTGCTTGGTCCCACAACGGTCAAAGGGTTCTGGGTGGCGTGCGCCTTCTGCGCCCACGGACTTGCTGGCGCGGGCGGTATCGGCAAAGTCATGGCGGAGTGGATCATCAACGGCAGTCCCGAGTGGGATATGTGGCGGCTTGATGTACGCCGCTTTGGTCCGAACTACAACAGCATTAATTACACTGTGGCACGCACTTTTGAAACTTATACTCAATATTATGATATTCACTATCCTGGCGAAGAGCGCATGTCCAAACGTAATGTGCGCACCTCACCCACTTATTACCGCTTGCGCGACCTCGGTTGTTCATTTGGTGAAAAGATGGGCTGGGAACGTCCAAACTGGTTCAAGCCTTACGAAGAACTTGCAACACACGGTCACGAACCAAAAGGCTGGGCGCGTCACAACTGGTCACGCGCGATTGGTCACGAACATTTAATGACTCGCGCAAACGCAGGTCTCTTTGACGAAACTTCGTTCAATAAATTTGAAGTGCGCGGAACTGGCGCGTTGAAATTCCTCAACAATGTTTGCGCGAACGAAATGGATCAGCCAATTGGCGCGATTACATACACACAGGCGCTCAACAAACGCGGCGGCATCGAATGTGATTTCACCGTCACGCGCCTTGCGGAAGACCGCTTCTTCATTGTTACGGGCACGGCGTTCGGTCAACATGATATGTCGTGGCTTTCGCTCAACATGCCCGAAGATGGCACCATCACACTTGAGGATGTCGGCTCGGCTTATGCCTGTATCGGCATGTGGGGACCGAAGGCGCGCAAGATTTTAGAAAAAGTCACAATGGATGATATCTCAAATAGCGGATTCCCCTACATGACGAATCGCCGCATCACGATTGGAGATATCCCCGTTCTCGCTTCGCGCGTGACTTATGTTGGGGAACTCGGCTGGGAATTTTACTGCCCGACGGAGTACGGTCTGCGACTCTGGGATACGCTCTGGGAAGCAGGCGCGCCCGAAGGCATGGTGGCGGGCGGCTACAAAGCGATAGATACTCTGCGCCTCGAAAAGGGTTATCGTTATTGGAGCGGAGAAATTTCTCCTGATTACACTCCTTATGAAGCGGGACTCGGTTTTGCAGTGAAATTAGATAAAGCGGAATTCATCGGCAAGGATGCGTTGGTGAAACAAAAAGCCGAAGGGATCAAACGCAAACTTTGTACGATCACTCTTTCAGATGACCGCACGATTGTGCTTGGTAAAGAACCGATCCGCGTGGGCGATAAAATTGTCGGTTGGGTGGCTTCGGGTGGATTTGGGTATTCGGTGAATAAGTCGATTGCGTACGCATACTTACCTATGGAATATGCAAAGGCTGGCACGCAGTTACAGATCGAATGTTTCGGTGAACAAGTCAGCGCGGAAGTGGCGGCGGCTGTGTTGTGGGATCCCAAGGCTGAGAGAATTCGTCAGTAAAAGATCGTCCCGTCATTGCGAGGAGGGCACTTGCTCTTTCCGACGAAGCAATCCCCATCACTATGCAGGAGATTGCTTCGGGCAAAAACAAGAACGCCCTCGCAATGACGAATATGAAGATGAAAGAATTCGTCAGTAAACAGAATCAAATTCGAGTTGAGAAAGATTCGTTGCACTTCATCCAAAAAAGGAGTTTGCCATTACAAATAATTTAACGGCAAGTTTACTCGCAAGCAAAAATCCTAAACCAATTTGGAGATAATGCCATGGCAACACTTGCAATAGATAATGCGATTGAAAAAGTTCCATTTCTTGCTGGTTCGAAAAATATCAAGAAGATTCCTTTGAGCGGCGGAATCACTAATTTGAATTTCAAGGTCGAAGCAGATGGCAGGGCGTATGTGATTCGACTTGCTGGCGAGGGGACGGAGCAACTCGGGATCAAACGCGATGTGGAATACGCGGCGAATTACGCGGCTGGACAAATGGGAATTGCGCCTGAGGTTGTGTATTTTATTGAGCCTGAAAATTACATCGTGACGCGCTTTGTAACTGGCAAACCGATTCCGCCTGATGTGATCAAGCAGCCCGATTATCTGGCGCGTGTGGCGAAGAAACTGCGTCTCTTTCACAAACGCGGACCTAAATTAAAAGGCGAGTTCAATGTCTTTCGACGCGTGGAGATGTTAGAAAAACTTTCTAGAAAGAACAATGCTAAATTTCCGCACGATTGGGATTGGATCATGCAGAAGACAAAGGAAGTAGAAAAGGCGCTGGCGAAAGATCCATACACACCGACTCCAACGCATAACGATCTGCTAAATCTAAACTGGCTTGAAGAAGAAGTGGCTGGTGATATTGGCGAGATCCGCTTGCTCGATTGGGAATATGCGGGCATGGGCGATATCTTTTTTGATCTTGGGAATTTCTCACATCATCATCGCTTGAATGAAGAGCAAATTGATATTTTCCTGTATGAATATTTTGGCGAAGTAACAGATAAGCAATACGCGCGTTTGCGCTTAATGTGGCCAATGTCTGAATTACACGAGTCGATGTGGGGCACGACGCAGACGGGTATTTCAAAATTGGAAGAGGATTTCCAAGGATACGCGGATTTGTGGTTCGCCCGCTTCCGTCAGAATGTGACGGATTATCGCTGGGATCAGTGGTTGAAGGATGTGGGGAAGAAGAGCAAAGGATGAAGGATGAATTATGAAAGATGAATAAATTCAAGATCAAAGGTCAAAGGTTGAAGTTATTAGGTTTTCTTCATCCTTCACCCTTCATCATTCATCCTTTTTAGAAACGTATCTAAATTTTCAAAACTACCTAAATATAAGGAGAAAGACATGTCTATCGTAAATGCAAAAGAAATTATGCTGGATGCCGCAAAAAATGGGTGGGCTGTGGGCGCGTTCAATGTCACAGACTTGCTGCAATTTGAGGCGGTGGTTGAAGCCGCCATCGAAAAACGAGCGCCCGTGATCGTGCAGACTTCGGTCAAGCCGTCACAATTTTTGGGAACTCAAATGATGGTGAACATCTATCGCACGCTGGCTGAGTCTGCGCCTGTGCCTGTGTGTTTGCACCTCGATCATTGCACCACCATTGATTACTGCAAGAAATGCGCAGACACTGGCTACACCAACATCATGATCGATGCGTCCAAACAATCTTATGAAGAGAATATCCGCCAGACAAAAGAAGTTGTGGATTACTGCCACGCGATCGGCGGTATTTCAGTTGAAGGCGAGTTGGGAACTGTCGGCGGCGTGGAAGATCAGGTTATCGTTGCAGAAGATGAAGCACAGTTGGCAAATCCGCAGCAATCTGTAGAGTTTGTCGAGCGCACTGGCGTGGATATTTTTGCGCCCGCGATTGGCACAGCTCATGGCGTGTACAAGGTCAAGAATCCGAAAATCGATTTCGAACGCATGGCGATCATCCACAAGATGTTGAACAGTGACGGCATCAAGACTCCGCTCGTGGTGCATGGCGGAACAGGATTGCCCGATGATTACATCGTCAAGTTGCTGGCGGCTGGCGGCGCGAAATTCAACGTGTCCACCGAGTTGAAGCGCGTGCTGATCGATGCGAAGTTCGAATACATCTCCGCCCACCGTGATGAGTACGATCCTGGCAAATTGGATGTCTTTGTCCGCGACGCGACACGCAAGGCTGTGATCCATTGGATGGATAAGTTGGGATGTGAGGGGAAGGCGTAGGGGAAAGTAGACAAGTAAATAAGTAAACAAGTAGACACGTATACATGTTTACCTATCTACGTGTTTACATGTTTACGTGTTTACATGCCTACTTGTCTACAGATAAGCAATCAAATCATAAATCATAAACTATCAAGGAGTTTTACAGCATGAAAAAAGTTGAAGAATATTACGCCCCGTGGGTTAAGGGCATTCCGATGTATATTTCGGATCATATTGAAAAAGCGTGGAGAGATCCGTCATTGCACCGCATGATGTCCAATGAAAATCCGCTGCCGCCTTCTGAAAAAGTTTTGGAAGCGATGTTCAAATATGCGAAGATGGCAAACCGCTATCCCGATCAGGGCTTGGTTGTCCGTTCTAAAATTGCAGAAATGAACAATGTAGATGGACCTGGAAATGTGATGATCGGCAATGGCTCCAGCGAAGTGTACGACAACATCTTCCGCATGTTCCTTGAACCAGGTGACGAAGTTATTCAGCATACTCCCTGCTTTGGCATTTATGGTCTGCGCGGAACTTTGCTCGGCGGAAAAATGGTCTCTGTGCCGATGATCTACAAAGATCATTTGATGCACTACGACCCTGATGCAATTATCAAAGCAGTCACCGACAAGACGAAAATTATCGTCGTTGCGAATCCAAACAACCCGACAGGCAACTACATGGATGCAGAACATTTCATCACGATTGCTGAATTGGGAATTCCCTTTGTCATTGACGAAGCCTACATGGAATACGCAGGCTTGGGCATGTCTCAAGTGGCGTTGACCAAGAAATACAGCAACGTATTAATCACCCGCACACTCTCGAAGGCCTATGGTCTGGCTGGGATGCGCTTCGGATACACCATTGCGGATAAAGAAGTCATCGACCAGATCGCTGGTTCACTTCTCCCTTGGAATGTGGGCACGATCCCAATGTGGGCGGCACTTGCGGCTTTCGAAGATATCGAGGGTCTTGCGGAACGCGTCAAGTTCAACAATGATGCGGTCTCATTCATCTCTGAATCATTGAGTATTATTCCTGGCTTTTATGTGATGCCGTCCAAAGCAAATTATATTTTGTTTGATTGCGGCGAGACTGGCAAGACCGGCGCGGAAGTGCTGGCATTCGCTGAGACTAAAGGAATCATCCTGCGCGGCGAGAGCAAGAAATACGGCAGCGACGGCTGGTTCCGTGTGACAGTTGGTTCAACCGAAGAAAATGAATTGTTTGTAAACACTGTCCTTGAGTTCTTTGGAATAAAAAAGTAGATGTAGGTAGACACGTAAACAAGTAAACACGTAGACAAGGACGCGCTTTTGCACTTGTATACGTGTTTACCTGTGTACTTTTATACGTGTATACCTCCCCCCGGAGGAAACTATGTCAAAAATTAAAGCAGTGTTCTTCGACCAGGACGGTGTGATTATTGATACAGAACGTGATGGTCACCGCGTATCGTTCAATATGACCTTCAAAGAATTCGGGTTCACCGACGAATGGAGCGTGGAGTATTACCACGAGCTGCTCCAGATCGCGGGCGGCAAGGAACGCATGAAGCACCACTGGAAGACCAAGGGTTTTTCCAAGCCGTTGACCGAAGAGGAAATTGACAGCCTCGTCAAGGAAATGCACAAGCGCAAGACTTCCATGTTTGTCGAGTTGATCGAGAGCGGAAAACTTCCGCTGCGCCCCGGCATTCACCGCTTCATGCAGGAACTCATGGACGCGGGTATCAAGATCGGCGTTTGCACTACATCCAACGAGCAGGCCGCGAAGGCGATCACTCACGGCGTACTTTCAGATATCAAATTTGACGTAGTCCTTGCAGGCGATGTGGTTGAGAAAAAGAAACCTGATCCTGAGATTTACAACCTCGCGCTTTCCAAACTTGGGCTGACTCCCGAAGAAGCCTTCGTCGTGGAAGATTCCAAGAACGGACTCAAAGCCTCCAAAGCCGCGGGGCTGAAAACCATCGTCACGTATAATGTTTACACGGAAGAGGAAGACATTGAAGCCGGCGATGTGATCGTCTCATGTTTGGGCGATCCCGATGGCGAGAAAGCCGCCATGCGCAAAGGCGACGTGAAGGATTTTGACGGCGTTGTCCATGCCAGGCAGTTGATCGAGTTGTTTGGGCAATAGTAAGAACCAACAAAAATGTAATTGACTTTCGCGCTCAAATCCTCTATACTTTACTTAACTCCGATGGGGAGTAGCATCCTGAATCGATTTCAGGATGGGCAGTCGTCAAGACGGAAAGAGATTTCCCGGTTGCCTGAACGTAAATGCAAGACCATCGCCTTCTATAGGTGATGGTCTTTTTTGTTTAATAGAAATAAAAGGAGATCATCATGTCCAATCAAGCACGTTTTCCCAGTCTGCGCAAGTATTGGAAACCCGCCCTGGCCACCAGCGCGGGCGGCACAAGCCTGATCTTATGGTTCGAAGAGATCATGATTCACGGCGAAGAATTTATCGGCGTGATATTCCTACCCATTCTTGCCGGTGTCATCTATATCTTTGACATCCTGTTATTTCGTTCCACCAAACCGCGCGAAGAAGACAAAACAAAAAAGGAGTGAACCATGCTGCAACCAACCACCCCCTGGCACACACAAACCATCGAGCAAGCCTTTGACAACCTCAAAAGCGGACATCCCGGTTTAAACACGGATGAAGCCGCCGAGCGATTCATTCAGCATGGCGCGAATGAGATCCAAGCATCGCATCGCGTCTCTGCGTGGGAGATTTTGTTCGAGCAGTTCAAGAATATCCTCATTCTGATATTGCTCGGCGCGACCGCCATCTCGCTTTTTCTCGGACATGGAATCGAGTCGGTCGTCATCGCGGTGATCGTACTCTTCGCAGTCTTCCTCGGTTTCATTCAGGAATATCGCGCCGAACGCGCCATCGAAGCGCTGCGGAAAATGGCAGCACCCACCGCCACTGTTCTGCGCGATGGGGCTGAGACGAAAATCCCCGCGCGCGAACTTGTCCCCGGCGATGTGATTCTCCTGCACACCGGTGACCGCATCCCCGCCGACGCGCGCCTGATCGAAGTCATTAACTTGCAAGTCGAAGAAGCCGCGCTCACCGGTGAATCAGTCCCGCTCGAAAAACATATCCACGCACTCGAAGGCGATGATCTCTCCATTGGCGATCGCAAAAACATGGTCTACGCCGGAACTGCCGCGACATACGGGCGCGGCAAAGCCCTTGTCGCCGCCACGGGTATGCAGACCGAGTTCGGCAAGATCGCGCAGCTGCTTCAAACTGTTGAAACTGGTAGAACTCCGCTTCAACAAAATTTAGACAAGATCGGGAGCGCATTGGCGCGCGCCGCTTTTGTCGTGGTTGCCATCATCGTCGCGCTGGGATTATTACGCGGGCAGCCATTTGTTGAAATGCTCATCTTCGGAATTGCGCTCGCGGTTGCGGTTGTGCCCGAGGCATTGCCCGCAGTGGTCACCATCTCGCTCGCCATCGGCGTGCAAAAAATGGTCAAGCGTCACGCGCTGATTCGCAAACTGACCGCCGTGGAAACATTGGGAAGCACATCGGTGATCTGTTCTGATAAAACCGGCACACTCACCAAAGATGAAATGACCGTGCGAAAATTATTCACTGCCGGGCAACTCTTCAGCGTCTCGGGCGCGGGATATGCGCCCACGGGTGAATTCTCGCTCGACGGGAAATCTGCGCAGCCGAGTGACGCGTTGATTCAAATGCTGCGCGCGGCAACTCTCGCCTCGGATACGACTCTCGTTGGCGGAGCGGATTCTCAATGGGATATCAAAGGCGACCCGACCGAAGGCGCGTTGATCGTCGCGGCGGCAAAAGCGGGATTGCAAAAAGAAGCGCTTGACGCGTCCACACCACGCGTGGAGGAAATTCCCTTCACGTCTGAAACAAAACGCATGACCACGCTTCATCAAACCGGCGCAAGTCTCACCGCGTATGTCAAAGGCGCGCCGGAGGTGATTCTGAAAGACTGCGACTTCATCCTGACGGAAAAAGGAATCGAACCGTTGGATGATGAAGGGCGCAAAACTTATTTGAACGCCGCCCAAAACATGGCGGAGGAAGCGCTGCGCGTTTTGGGTATCGCATCCAAAACGGATGTTACATTGCAGACTGCGCAAACAGGCATGACATTTCTCGGCATGGCAGGGATGATCGATCCGCCGCGCATTGAAGCGAAAGACGCGATTGCCTTGTGCGAAGATGCGGGCATCCAAGCCGTGATGATCACCGGCGACCATCCCATCACCGCGCAGGCGGTTGCGCGTGAATTGGGGTTACTGAAAAATGGACGCGTTGTCACGGGCGCGGAACTCGAAGACATGTCCGATGAAGAATTGCAGCGCGATGTGGAAAATATCAGCGTGTACGCGCGCGTTTCGCCGTCGCATAAACTGCGCGTGGTCACGGCCTGGCAGTCACGCGGACATATCGTCGCGATGACCGGTGACGGCGTGAACGATGCGCCCGCATTGAAGAAAGCCGACATCGGCATCGCGATGGGTATCACCGGCACAGACGTGACCAAAGAAGCCGCCGCGATGAATCTCACCGATGATAATTTCGCATCCATTGTCGCTGCAGTGGAAGAAGGACGCGGCGTGTTCGGCAACATCAAAAAATATTTGATGTACCTGCTCTCATCGAACATCGGCGAGATAGGACTCATGGCTGGCTCCGCGTTGATGGGCTTGCCGCTGCCGCTGACAGCCGTACAAATTTTATACGTCAACCTCGCAACGGACGGTTTGCCCGCGCTGGCGCTCGCTGTTGATCCGCCTGAAAAAGATCTGATGAAGCGCAAGCCGCGCAATCCCAAAACGGGAATCTTCACACGCCCCGTTATTGCGCTCATGCTCACCGGCGGGATATGGTCAACCATATTGAATCTTGGACTATTCATTTGGGCATCAAATTCCGGTCGCAGCCAGACAGAAGCGATGACCATGACCTTCGTCTCGCTGGTGCTGATCCAGTTCTTCAAAGCCTACAACTTCCGCTCGGATAGACTCTCGATATTGCAAAAACCGTTTGCAAATAAATGGCTGAACATGGCGGTCTTTTGGGAACTCATACTGCTCATGCTCATCATCTATATCCCCGCGCTGCATGAGCCATTCAGCACATTCAGCCTGACGCTGGTGGATTGGCTGATCATCATCGGCTTGTCGCTGACAGTTTCGCCCATCCTCGAGTTCGTCAAGTGGATGGAGCGTAAAGGCTGGCTGGGTTCGATGGATAGCTGAGGTTGCGGGTTACAGGTTGAAAGTTAGAAAGTTGGAAAGTTGAGACACGGAGTAACATCCGCGTCTTTTTTCACTGCAACGCTTTTGTCCATTTGACGCCTTTGAACCTTTGACACCTCATAAACATCAGAGACTTCAATGCTACAATTGCTTCCATGTCCAACGAAATCCTTGATGTTGTCAACGAAAAAGACATCGTTATAGACCAGCAGCCGCGCTCCACAGTCCATCAACTTGGACTGTGGCATCGCGGCGCGCACGTGTTTCTCTTCACCGCGGATAAAAAACTCCTCGTCCAAAAACGCAGCGCGGACCGCGCCCAATCCCCCTCGCTGTTGGATTGCTCTGTCTCGGAGCATGTCAAAGCCGGCGAAAGTTATCTCGCAGCGGCGCAGCGCGGATTGAAAGAAGAAATGGGCGTGGAGGGAATCGAACTCAAAGAGCTGGCAAAATTCCGCATGAATTACGGCATCAACGACAACGAGATCAGCGTTTTATATGAAGGCATCGTTGACCCCGCGCAAGTGCAATTCGATCCCGTCGAAATCGAATCTCTTCAATATTTGGGCATGGACGAATTAAAAGAAATACTCAACACCGAAAGCGAAAAACTTTGCGGATGGTTCATTGAGTTGTTGAATTTATATCTGCATGGAAAAGGGAAAATGGAAGTATCAGTGACTCCACTGCAAGAAGCCATAGTTTAATAACCGAAACTCGGGCTGAAACCCGGTCGAGAGCGTAGCCAGCGCACCGAAAAAACAAAACAAGAAGTCAGCGTGGCAGA